>CATLVU010000064.1 GCA_950061135.1 uncultured Oligoflexia bacterium | reverse complement strand
TACTTGTCCGTAAATAGAACCTTTGAGTGTTTCTATTATTGCGTAAGTTTCCACTCCTGTTAATTCGATCATTGCTTTTATTAGATCAACAGCAACTAGTTTTAAGGCAACTTTTGCGTCAACGACCGCTGTTTCTTTTTCAGCTACATCACAAGGAGGAGTAAAAGGATCTTCGCTTTCAGATTCTGCATAGGCCTCTGCTGCCTCAGCATTTTGCTCTTTACAAGCTTCTAAATCCTCTTCTGCTTTTTTTAGGTCTCTTTGCCCTTTTCCTAGGTCTCCGAGTAAGCCTGTTCCTGCATCTGTTACATTTCCATCGGCATCCACCTTACTTGGTGTTCCTATTGTATTTGAAATTTCATTTATTTTCTTTTCTGTTACTTCAATTTGTTTTTCTTTCTTTTTGATTTCCTCTTTTAACATGGCAATTTCATTACCAAGTCCTACAACCTTTCTTTCTTTAGAATCTCGATCATCAAATAATTTTGCAGTATCTTCTAGTAGTGTTGCCATTGTACAAATATAAGAAAAAAGTTGGATGTTTATTCGCTCATCATCAGGTACGTCTGAGTTCTTTTCTCTTTCTTTTGCCCTTAAAAGTTTGGCGGTACAGATTTTATTAATTTTTCTTTTTTCAACAAGAGAAAGAAGCTCATTAGCAGTGTCCTGAGAGTTTTCAAAAAGAATATTATCAACCTTAATATCAAAGTCTACACACTGAAAACTGTCACGGGCCATACATTGTTTACCCTCAAGCGTTTCAAGAAAGAGTAAGTCTTGATTTTTAATTGTTAATGCATTTAATCTTCGACTTTCTTTTGTCGCCTCATAAAGATCAATTTCCATACATGTTGCAGAGCTAGCTACGGCACTACTTTGGATGATTGATTGAATAATTAAAATAACAAATAGTTTTTTACTGTGTTTTTCATAATGAGTACCTAAGTTTATTTTTTCTCTTTATATTCACCCGTTAATTTTTTTTCCCCGTTTAATAGACTCTTTTTACATTTTGCAGATTCAACTACATTTGCTTGTTCATTACATTTATCAAAAACATTAAAAGAATCGTTCAATCTTTCTTCGTTTCTTTGGGCATGAAAAGTTCTAGCCTTGGCAACAACATCAGCATCACGGGATTCAAAATCAATTTGTCGTTTTTCATTTTTACGATTTGCTAAAAAGCCTGGCATCGCAAATACTTCCCAAGTTATGGCCGCTGTTAAGATTGTGAATATAATTCTTAAGCCTTGCATATAAACCTCTCTAAATAAAACTCATTATAGCTATTATAGTGGTTAACAATATTAATATGAGTTAAAATTTAATAAATATCTTATAAGTTATTATTTTTCGGACAAAACTGATCAAAACGTTAGGTCTTTCGTGCCCATTTTTATTGTCTTTATTATAATATAAGGAGATATAGAAATGAAAAAACTAATAATTTCAATACTTTTAATGACTTTCTCTAGTTTTACTATTGCCGATGGCGATCATCCTATAAGTAGCATAACTGGTGAAAATATCGAGTTAAGCTTAGTGGACCATGCAATTGCCGGAAGAATAGGTGAAAATCTTGTCTTAGGGAATGTTTCTACAGGAGATGGTCACCAGCAATCAACTCTTGTACTTAAAAACCATGATGGAATGAGTACTACTGTTTTCGGTAATAATAATGGTCAGTGGGGTGGAACTTTAGGTCAAAGACAAATAGAACTAGTGAAGGTTGTTAGGGAAATACCTGCTTATATCATTGCAGTAAATGGAGTGGAGTATACAGTTAGAGTAGAATCGGATGATTATCAGAATAATCACTTCATTAGGCCTACTTATATTTTAGAATTGGATGGCAAGGAAATAGCGGCTAAAATGCATGAAGGCCAAGCTTGCTGGAAGTTTTCACTTCATTTAATTTTTATGATTTTTGGAACTTACCTGATTTAATTATTTAAAAGTTGATCTAGTACTTCATATAGCTCTTCAAAGCTGTATGAAGTATTTAGAATAGCTTCTTGTTGTTCGTTGTTAAGTTGCATTAATTCAGATCTATCAAATCTTTCACCAGAATCTACAATATTTAATAAATCTTCCAGACCTGATACTACAAAATAGCTTGTTGCTAATGTGATAGGTGACGTTAGGGCCAAGGCAACTGTGCCATTTGCAACACCCTCACTCCATCCTGTACGTGCTGCTGTCATTCTTGCTGCTTTTCCGAGTGTGAATTTTAGAAGTTTTTTCCATATAAAGCCTCCAACTGCAATTTCTGCTGCTAGGATGCCAAAACCGATGTTTCTTTGCTGCTTTCTAATTGCTTGGATTTCTTTTTTGGAATAGCCACCTTGATAAAAGATTTGAGTGCAACTAGTCGTATTAATTTCTCCATCACACTCAAAAAACAAATAAAAATCCTTATTATCAATTCTTTCGAGTGAGATTTTGATGAACTTATTAGTTTCTTTGTAATCTTCAGGGAGTATATAACTTGCTTTTAACGTAAGAGAGTAAAAAATTGTAATAATTGTTATTAGATTCTTCATTTGCTCTCTGTATCATAAATTTAAGATGGTCTGATTAATATTGTAATTATTGCAGGTTTATACAATCTGAATTAGGGGGACTTGCCTACTATCGTTCGGCTCCTGCCTCACTTGCGTAGGCTCACCTCGAAATTCCTTTCAGTCGCATCCAGCTCCTTCACCATGCTTTGGCATGGCGGAATTTCTCCCTTCAAGTCCCGTCACTAAACACAGATTTTAAATTTCAAATCCTAGAAAATTCTAGAAAACGAGCTCCGAAGGAGTGAGGCATATAATGATATTCCGCAGCGAGTGAGCGAGGGAAGTTGACGATGAATTTCCAGGATTTCAAATTTAAAATGGTGCACGGGGCGGGACTTGAACCCGCACAGCCAAAAAGGCCGAGGGATTTTAAATCCCTTGTGTCTACCGATTCCACCACCCATGCACAAAAAAAACCATGATAGAAATTTAAGTTTTTTGACTCAATTCCTAGTCATGGATGTAAGATTCAAGTTAAGATATAGTGAATTAAAGGGTATAATTAGTCAATAAAAATGAGAAGTAATTTAGTAATGTATATTTTAATTTTATTATTTGTTTTTACAGGATGCAGCGTTATGAATAATCAGAGCGCTGAGACGTTTAATGAGTTCGAGTCAAAAATCTTTAAAAAGGTAGAGCCTAAATGGTTCAGAGGGCCTGAAAGATTTAGAGTGGTAGATCAGCAGCAAGAACCAATTGCTCATATGTACTTTGATATGAACCCTGAAGTGAGTTTAAAAACGTCTAAGGTAAACTATATTATAGAGACTCCGGCGCAAAGTAGATTTAGATATCATGTTGATATACCTTCTGGGCAGCATTATTACTTTTCAAATTATTGTGAGCAAGAAACCTTGTACGGTGAAAAAGGTGCTACCGTTAATACACCAAATTTTTCGGAAGGATTTATTCCGCGGTACTTGGATCAGTTAGGTCTACCTCAAAAAGTAATTGTTTTTGGAAATGAAGAAAATATCAGAAAGAACTATAAAAGCCATTATTTTAGAGGAAAAGTAGTTGCTGGGTATAGAGAGCAGATTTGTACAAAGAGACGATGTAATAATAAAAATGGCTGGCTGTCTCGTTTAGTCTTGGTGTTAATCGATGAAAGTTTAGAAAATGATATTAAAACGCTAGATTCTTTCAAAGAAATGTTTGATTGGAAATACACAAAAGCATTTATTGAGAATGGTCAAGGCCATTCTAAAGTTGGGACAGATTATTATCAAAAATATTTGGTTTCAGACCTTATCAGTAAAGAAGAAGCGCTGCAGTTCTTTGAGAAGCGTTCAACATTTTTTTCAATCGAAAAATTAAAACAGATGCGTCTTTCATGTTTTAAGTTATATGATCATATATGGGAGCAATTAGGTGTTTCAACTGAAGATGATAAAGTAGCAAAGTCTAAAAAAGAATTAATAAAAAAAGCTGAAAAATCAATACAGCAAAGAGATTTATTTCACTTCAGGTTCAGAGAAATTATGGACAAATATGGAGAAGAGTTTTCTACATGTTCGAAATATGTTTATCCTACAAATATTAATGTTTCTAAGGAGAGACATTGGTTGTTTGCATACCTTACAGGATTTTCAAGATTAAATGATCATAATGAATATTATAGCTGTACCAGAAATAGATGGTTTAGGGCCTATTTTGAAGGACAAAGACAGTCAAATGAGTTAGATAGTTGCACTAAAAAAGATATAAAGACAGCGTTCTATAGTGTGCCGAAGCAGTTTCAAGAAAGGCATCGTTTAGGGTTTAGTGCCTTAAGGTATATTGATTATGATACTTCTTTAAGAGGGAGTAGAAAGAAAGTATATTCATGGATAAAGTGGAATAATACTCATAACCGTTGTAGCGATATTAATAAAGTACAGAAACAAGAGTTGCCAGCTTTTCCTGAGGATGTGAATCTAAATGTATTACCAATAAAGAAAAGAGACGGCTTCCTAGGGGATATAATTTATTAATATGAAAGCGATTGAAGTAGAAAGTAATCTAATAGAAGTTTTCGAAGAACTAAAAAAAAATGAACATGTTTATCTGATAGATATCCTATTTAAAACAAACCATCTTTTATATATCTTATATAGCTTTAAGCAAAAGCAAGTTTTAGTTTATAAAATGAATATTGGTGCTGAAAGAATAGATAGTCTTTGTGAGTTATGGAAAAATGCAGAGATTATTGAAAGTAGGCTACAGAAATTTAATAATGTTCGTTTTTCAATAAATTATAGGCCTCATTATAAAAGATTATTTTGTGAAGAACCTTATTTGTCCCCGAATACTGAAGTGTCAGAAGGCTTATACACTACATTAATAAAGAATTTTGATGCAAATAAAATGAGTTTTAAAAAGATATGTTTAATTTTAAAAGAAATCGAATCAAATGTTTCTGATAAAGATCAAGCAGTGAGAATGATTTTTTTAGAAATAGAGAGAATCTTTGAAAACTTAGAAAAGATAAAGAAATTCTTCGAGTACTTTGATGATATAAGCATGTTAAAAGAGTGTGATAACGCAATCGATTTGATTTCTCAAGTGAGGCAACAACTGGATTATTCCTCTGCGATCGACTTATCAAATAATAAAGATAAATTGGAAGTATCGTTGATAGGCCCTCTTTGTTTAAAAATACTCGATAGCTTGGAAGTGGTTTTAAAAAAGCTAGCTTATTGGGATAAGCAAAAGGTGCTTCATGACTTTTTATCAATACCACTTTATAAGAAAGAGGATATTTTATCTTACAGTATAACAGGCCAGATAGCTCAAGTTGGTGGAGTAAATATTGATTGGAGAAAACTTTTTAACTTATACTTATACAATCAAATAGAGAGTATTAATCCAATTTCTAATTTATCAACTCTAAAGTCTTTCTATAGTTTACTATTACAGGATTTAGAAGCTTCAATTAAAGTTATTGAACAACTAATATCAAACTTTCCTGTCTCAAGAAATACTGATCAGGTGACATCTACAATTGAAAATGAAACTCGCCAAATAATTTCAGTGAATGATAATTCATGGGGATTTGATGGTTGTTTGTTTACCATTGAAAATGGAGAGCTTATTGATTATGAATTATTTGGAATTGAAAAATATCACGCTCAATTAAGCAAGACTTTTAAGGCCTGTCAGCCACAAGAGTATAGCTTCATCTACGATCAACTGATTTTTTAAAAAATTGTTGTTCTATTTGGGTCTAAGTTTTTAAGTCTTTTCAAATATTGTTCTCGAGGAATAGTAATGCCTCCAAATGACTCAATCACACCAGTGGTCATTTGTGTGTCTAGAAAAGGAATATTTTGTATTTCTAAAAACTCAAGTAGTTTTAAAAGTGCAAACTTAGAAGCATTGTCTTCTTTATGAAACATTGACTCACCACTTATTATTTCTCCAAAATGTACACCATATAAACCGCCCACTAACTCGTTTTGTTCGTTATAAACAGAAACACAATAAGCTTTTTTGTGGTTAAAGAGGTTTGTATAGGCCTGCACTATCTCGTCTGTGATCCATGTTCCTGTCTCGTGAGTTCTTGGAACTGAGGCACAGTTTTGAATTACAAGGTTAAAGTCTTGATTAAAAACTGCTCGGTAGGGAGATTTTGCAAGAAACTTTTTAAAAGACTTTGGTACTTTATAGTCATTGACTTCAATAATTCCTCTTGGGTCAGGAGAAAACCAAGTTAGTTCTTTAACATCTTGTATGGGCCATGGAAAAATACCACTTAAGTAAGCAGTACTCAGTGTCTCGAGGTCAAGCTTTCCACCAACCGCAACTAATCCTTCTTCTGTAGCATTTTCTATGGGAGGAAATTGAACTGGCATATTAAGTCGCTATATTGTCTTGGTTGATAATGCATTCTTTATATTCTCCATAAAAACGAGCAAGGTTCTGAGATTGATAATTTGAGACAAACTCGCTTATGATTAAATATTCAAATGAAATTATATCGTTTGTTAATCTTTGAAATAATCCACTTAGTTTAGATGACTTTTTAAAGTTTTTTAGATCATTAAAAGATCCAGGTATAAATGGCTCTGTTTGGAATGAGTCCATAAAAGTATGAAAGAATGGGTTTCTTTTCATAAAACTCTTTAGGTGATCTTCATCAATATAGGACTCATGAGCGACATTAATTAATAATCCATCAGAATTCATTTTTTTAAGAAATTGCTCACCAATATTAAGTTTGTATGACGGAGCTAATGGGTCCATGGCGATAAGAACGTCAATTCCGTTTAATGCGGAATCCGATTCTGTATCATTTAAAATTTCAACAAAGTTACAAAGGTTTTTCAAGACTTTGTAAATCTCTTGAGATGCTTGACCATCTCCCACGATCACACATTTTTGATCTCGTAATAGCTTTCTCTCTAGTCCTATATGGTTATTCCAGTATTGTTGATTTCGAATGGGAGAGTAATGATTAAACAAGATACTAAGGGAATATTCACTAATGGCACGAGACTTTATTGGTGTTCCTAAGATGAAAGGCGCATCTAATTTCTTGATAAAACTTAATGTTTCTTGATCAATATATGAGTCAGAATGAACAATTAATACTGTGCTTTCAAGAATCTCTAATGGAAGCTTTGTAATATCAGTATTATTATCAGTAATTAAAATATATGAACTTGATGAATTATAACTTGAAGCGTCTCGAGTGTAAGTAATACCGGAAATTGAGGTTAATACCCGAGCTTCTTTTTGATAAAAGCTATCATTTGCATATTCTGAATTATTTAAACGTATTATTTGGAAATTCATATAGATATTCTAAGGTAAAAATGAGCCTGAGACTAGCGAAATTACACCAAAGACAGTAAGATGCATCACAAATAGGAGTATTAGATGATCAGTATAAAATCAAAACGAGAAATCGAAATAATGAAGCAATCTTGTCAGTTGGCAGCAAGAACTTTGAACTTTATTGAAGATAAGCTTGAGATAGGGATGAGTACAGAGGATATAAACGTACTTTGCCATAACTTTATAACTGAAAATGGGGCTTACCCATCTCCATTGAACTATAACGGCTTTCCAAAATCAGTTTGTACTTCATTGAATGAAGTCATTTGCCATGGAATTCCTTCTGAAAAAGATAAATTAAAAGATGGAGATATATTAAATATAGACGTAACTACATATTTAAATAACTTTCATGGTGACACAAATAGGACTTATTTTATTGGAAATGTAAAACCTGAGGTGAAAAAATTAGTCCAAGTGACATATGAGTGCATGATGGAAGGTATAAAAGTTGCTGTTCCCGGTGGGCGACTCGGTGATATCGGGCATGTAATAGAAGAAATGGCGCAAGATAATGGCTACAGTGTAGTGCGAGAATATTGTGGCCACGGAATTGGAAGAGAGTTTCATGAAGAGCCACAAGTTCTACACTATGGAAAAAAAGGAACAGGCGTAGAATTAAAACCTGGTATGACTTTTACTATCGAGCCTATGATCAATTTGGGAAAGAGGCATTGTAAACTATTAGCAGATGATTGGACTGTAATTACTAAAGATAAAAAAGTTTCTGCTCAGTTTGAACATACAATTTTAATAACTGAAACAGGAAATGAAATACTAACTCTTGATCCTGAAAAACCTTATAGGCCCACATTTGAGTAATCAATCTTTTCATTTTAAAAACGACTTAACTGGAGTCCATTTAGAGTTTTCTGTCGATGCTCAAGAAAATGTTTATGATGTTAATTTCTTGAGCCAAAATGAATGGGCCCCTTTGTTAATGGAATCTCTTAATGGTAAAAATATTCATGAAGCGATAGGAAAGCTTTCTCATCTTAATAATTCTTTTGAGTGGGACTTACTCTTATTAGATTTAAAAAAAGCTTTTGATGAGTACTTATTAAGATTTGCAGGGAATGAGAAAAAAGAATGTTTTTGTCCTTGTACTGGTATGACTGAGGAACAGGTAGATTCAAAGATTAAGGCTTATGGTGCGAATCGGAAACTATTTGTTCAACAAACTACTTGCGGTATTTTATGTGAGTTATGTGTAAAAGATTTAGAATTTAAGTTTTTAGAGTATGAAGTGATTAAAGTACAAAAGCTAATAGATGAGTTTTCGCTAGTTACTCCATATTCTAGCACTGATTTTAATATAGATAAAAATCAGACTAATGGAGTATGGTGTATAAATATCTCTTCGAGTATAAAGTTAACTAAAGATGATCAAAACAAAATCGAAACATATTTTTTAACAGACAAAAGTCTTGTGTTAGAAGTTTCGTTTAATCACTAGACTTTACTTGCTTCCATTTTTCTTCAAGCTGTGATGAGTTTGAGTCCTGAAAAGTCGTATTTTCTTGTATTAAGAGCTTTTCAACATTTTGAATTCGGTTAATAAACTTCTTATTGGCCATAAACAATGCTTTTTCTGGATCAATATCTAAATGTCTTGCAAACTGTGCAATTGAGAAAAGTAAGTCTCCTAGCTCTTCTTCGATCTTATCTTTGTTATTTTTGTTTATTTCGACTTCAACTTCTTGTAACTCTTCTTTGACCTTCTCCCAAACCTGCAAAGAATTTTCCCAGTCAAAATTAATTTTTTTGGATTTTACTCCAATTTTCTTTGCTGCCAAAAGAGCTGGAGCATAGGCATCAGAATCAGAAAAGTAATATTGGCATTTCTTTTTGCCCTTCTTTTCTTTTGCTTTTATTTTGTTCCAGTTCTCGATAACTTCTTCAGAGTTTTGAGCAATATTTTTATCTTCAAAGACATGGGGATGTCTTCGGATCATTTTTTCTGCAATTGAATTAGCAACTTCCTCAAAGGTGAAGCTATTTTCCTCTGAAGCAATCTGTGAATGGAGGACAACCTGAAACAAAACATCTCCAAGTTCTTCTTTCATTGCTGTTGAGTCTTTTTCATCAACTGCCTGAATGTATTCGTAACTCTCTTCAATTAAGTATTTTAAAAGAGATTGATGATCTTGTTTCAAGTCCCAAGGGCAACCATCTTCAGGGTGGCGTATTTTTTGGACAACTTCTAGTAATTTATGAAGAGATGGTGTATTCATGGCCTATCCTGTTATTGAGAGTTGGGGATTTTATATGACAAATGAGCTCATTTTTAAAGAGAAAGCTTTTGAATTAGAGGTATTGATTGAGGTTGAGAAAGTCGATGATGAAATAAAAAAGCATCTACAGAAATTACCAAATGTTTTTTCAAGCTTTATTAAAGAAGAGTTAAAGCAAGATACATCAGGGCATTTAGCATTGACCATTTGCCATTCAGATAAAATTAGAGCGATCAACTCAGAGCATAGAAATAAGGACAAAGTCACTGATGTTCTCTCTTTTCCTTTACAAGAATCAGTTCGAAATGGGGTTGTTGATGTTTTTTCTAGTCAGATTGAGTTGGGTGATATTTTGATTTGTTATGAGGTCGCTAAAAAACAGGCGGATGAGTTCAAGATTAGTATTGCAGAAGAGATTTCTCATCTTGCGATTCATGGTTTTTTACACTTATGTGGTTTTGATCACGAGATAAGTAAACAAGAAGAAGAGCTTATGGAAAAACATGAAGCCCTTCTTTTGCAAAAATTAAGCTCAGACTTAAAGTGAACTATAATTTTCTAATGTGTACCTAACTGCAGTCTGAAGATCAATTATACCTTCAGCTTGAAGTTTATTTTTAAAGCTTTCAACACTTACGCTAGAGTTGATTAGGATTTTCTTGATTTGCAATGCTGTTAATTCAGGGAAGTTACTCCAAAGCTCAGCAGCAACACCAACTGCAGTCGGAGTTGCCATTGATGTTCCTGACTTATAGCCATATCCTTGATTCAATACTGTAGAATAAATTTTTGATCCAGGCGCTGCTATATCCACACTCTTTTTACCAATATTTGAAAAGTATGAAAGTGAACCACGGCTGTTAGTACTCGCTACAACCACTAAATATTCACTGTCAAAAGATGCAGGGTATTTAGGCTCTATATCAATATCTCTACCATACTCATTTCCAGCCGAGGCAAATACCAAGACATTATATTCTTTTCCGATATGAGTAATTGTTTCGTTTACAATATTACCACCTTCATTATGTTTTTTTCCGAATGAGCAGTTGATAATTTGCGCACCATTTTGAGCTGAGTATAAGAATGATTCAATGATATCAGCATCCGTCTCATCAGAGCGATCAGGTACCGTTCTGATTGCCATGATTTTTGCCGTTGAAGCAATACCTGCTATACCAAGTTCATTGTTTTGAGTAGCTGCAATTGTTCCGGCTACGTGGGTTCCATGGGAGTGGGTTGGCATAGGGTTTCCTGACGCCTCTCCATTTTCATTTCGTTGTAAAGTATTGATTCCATAAACATCATCAACGTAACCGTTTTGGTCGTCATCAATATTGTTATTAGGAATTTCGATATCGTTAACCCACATATTATCTTGTAAATCATCGTGAGTGTATTCAACACCTGTATCAACAACAGAAACAACAATTGGCTCTTTTTGTTGAGATAAAGGACTTAGATAGTAACTATTTACTGAAACACCGTTGTTTTTTGCATCTGAAAAAGACCAAATTTTTGCAACTTCTGGGTCATTAAAAAAACTAGGCCCTAAAAAGAAATCAGAGAAAGAATTTTTTTGTGTATCTGGAAGTGTTTTTGGTAATTGAGATTTTTTAGCAATACGATTGTATTCGAATTGAACTTTGTTTTTTCTTAGCTTTGCAGTTAAAGCTTCTAGGTTATTTGTGTGTAATAAATAATTATTAGCAAATAGTGGAGTAACTTTAGAAACATGTTTCCAGTTTTTGATTTGGTCTGGATTATTTGTTTTCACAAAGAGTCTAGTTGCGTCAATTGATTGCGCAAGACTAGATAGTGAAATTAGTCCTAAAAAAATACCAATAAGAGTTTTTGTCATAATGATCCTTTTGTTGCAGGAAACTATGACATTAAATATATAGTGCTGCAACTAACTGAACCTTACAAATGTTAAGTAATGGGTACTGCTATTTCTAAAAATCAGGTAGTTATAAAGCGTCTAAAAGATTTACAGGTAAAATCTATATGATATTCTAATTTTTTCAATTACTTAACACCATGAAATGGTAAAATTATATACAGCGCTAATAGAAGAAAGGATTTTTAGTTGTGATGAAAAAGACACTATTTTCAATTTTATTAATAAGCAATTCTGTTCTTGCATCGAAAGTGACAACAAATCTTAATTTGCCTAAAGGAAAAAGTTATTTTTCAGGTGAAGCTTCTTTCCGTTCAAATGAGTTAGTTGAAAATGTTGGAGAGGTAGTTGGAAATAAGTATTATTCTAATTTGGATATGAAGTATGATACAGCAGAGTCTTCTAGTATTCAGAAGGTCTTTGATTTAAGTGCTAGGTACAATGATCAAGCAGATTTAATGTACTCTATCAAAGAAGCAAAAGTTGTTTTTAACACAACTCATGGAGCTTTCACTGTTGGTAGAACAATTTTGGATTGGTCTACCGTCGATCAAGAGTGGGGCCTAGGAAAGCTTAATAACAGAAAAAACTTTGATTATTTTGAACCCGGTCAAGAGGGCTTGATTGGTTTCTTGTATGAGAAAAAGTTTCAAAACAATATCTCAGTAGGAGCTTTTGGATCAATTCTCTATGTTCCTGAATCTAATCCTGGAATGGAAATCGATGAAGATAATAAAACTGTAACTTGTAAAAACCCTTGGTGTGATGCCCCTTCAGACTCTGCGGAGATTGAGGGAAAGGAAATACCAATATATTACGAGGTCAATTATCCTGAAATTGCTGATGTCGTTTTTAGATATTCCGCAGGATTAAGTTTAGGCTATGAGTATAAGAGATTGAAGCTTCAGGGTTATATGTTTAGAAAACCTGAAAATTCGATTTCTGTCACTGCTGAAATTGTTTATGATACTAGTAATGAAGAAATCATTGTTGAGGCAACTCCGCAATTTTATTACCACGATGTTAAAGGTACAGAGCTTACTTATAGTTTTTCTGACACATTCAAAGGTTATTCTTCTTTTATTAGTATTGACCCAAATACCTTTCCAGACGGAAATGAGCCTTATTTAGAATATACAGGTATTAAGCCAAAAAAGTTAAATGAAGACTACTTAGGACTTGGATTAAAATACACAAAAAATCAATTTTATGGACACTTAGGTTATATTGCCAGACTCAGCGACTTTGATAGAGAAAATGAACTTCTTGTTCAGTACCCTCGTTGGAATCAAGCGGTACAACTTCAATTAAAATCACGAATAACACGTAAGCTTATGGCCGAGCTTGATATTAAATATGATACGATTACGGAAGATCGATTAGCGATTGTAAAAACGAATTATAACTTTACATCCAATCTTTCGATGGCCCTAGGGGTTAATGTAATTGGAACAAGTAAAGACCAAGAGTCTTATTGGTCAACTTATGAAAACAATGACTCTGTTTATAGTTCGTTAAAACTTCGTTTTTAAAAAACTATAAATGGAGAAAAATGTCAGAAAGAAGAAATAAAATTTCATTATTAATTTTATTAATGATTCTCATGAGTTCATGTGGGGATCTCTTTATGAAAAAAAATGAAGAGGAAGTTGATCTAACTCCTTTTGCAACATGTACCATTGATACTCAAGCTTTGAGTAAAATCTTTACTGAAAATATAGAAGGGGATTTGGTTTGTTTAGAAATGAATCTAAACTTATTTATAAAAATAGTTAAGACGGATAGGCCTGGTTATCTTTCATTCCAAAAATTAAAAAGTTATATCAGAACTCATATTTCAGGTATTTCTACAGAAACCATGAATGCTTTGAGTGCAATTTTTGATATAAACTCTTTATTGCTTGGTGATGATCCTCTTTATATTCATCAAGAAAATGTCGGAAAACTAACTGACTTGTTTATTGAAATTAATAAAATATTTATTACAAATAAAATTTATGAATATTATACAGCAAAAGATTTTCCAAGTTTTACAGAGCATGGAAGAAGAAAAGCTCAGATCTATCATGCTTTAAAAAAATTAAGTAACAAACTATCAAAAGTTTATCGGGACAATGACAACGAGTTAAACATTAAAGATTTTATCCATAAATTTGATAGTGATAAAACAGGAGAACTACTTGACCGAGTTCGTAGTGTTTTATTTTTAAAGAAAATGATCTTAGGTAAAAGTCCTGATGTATTTACTGCTAAAGAGTTTAATCGCTTAACAATGATTTTGGCTGATGTCGGTAAAGTTCTTTTCGATATAACAAATCTTCCAAAAACAAATGGCCATCATACTGAAGATGAAGCTGTTTTGAAAACATACAAAGAAGAATACAAATATTCTTCCCTATTAAGAAAAGTTTCAAAAAAATTTGATATTCTCAGAGTTGATTCCTATAAAAAAAAAAAAAAGAATATTGATAAAAAA
>CATLVU010000063.1 GCA_950061135.1 uncultured Oligoflexia bacterium | reverse complement strand
ATGAATCTGCAGAAGTTACAGTCGCAGGTGATTCAACTTTAGACTTAAAGTATAAATTTTATGAGAAGAATCGTTTCGCAATTAGTTTTACGCCCAAGGTTTATTTACCTACAGGAAGTGAGGATTACTATACCTCCAATGGAGAGACTGGGTATTACTTTGGATTCGCATTGGATAAAGCTTTTTCATTTGCGCAAATCGCACTCAACCTTGGTCATAAAGAAAATAATGGAGCTGACTACGATATAGTTGATCATCGAAGACAATTTCATTTCTCTGTGGGAGCACTAATTCCGTTAATAGGCGCATTTGATTTAACTGCTGAGTTTTATAGAGATACACCTTATGATTCTGATAATGAACAAATACCAAGTGAGCTTAATACCGGAATTCGTTATCAATGGGCCGCAAATAAAACTCTCTATGCAGGGGTTGGGACAGGTTCATTAGATGAAAGTGACTCTACTGATTTACGCTCCTATATTGGAATAAAGCTTTACCCATCCGCAAAAGAGTTTTCTAAAAAAATACAAAAAGAAGAAAAGAAGTTCGGAAAATTTTATAAATTATACGATATTTTCTTTGCAACAAACTCTAGTAATATTTCAAAAGAAGAGCTGGAGAAACTAGATGAATTAGTCCTAAGATTTAAACAGGACATATACTTAAATAAGATTGTTATTGAGGGATATGCAAGTCGTGTCGGCTCTAAGACATGGAATAAAAAATTAAGTGAACAAAGAGCGCAGGTCATCAGGGAATATCTTCTAGAAAAGAATTTACCTGAATCAATCTTAGAGTTTGTTGGTTATGGAAACGATAAAGCAGATGAAAAAATCTTAGATAAAGCGGAAGATCGTAAAGTAATGTTTAGGCTTTATCGTTCGAGGTAGTTTTTAGCTTTTCAAGCAAGAAAAGATATCGATCACATTGGTAAATAAGAAATTCTGAGTGTTGCTGAGCTGAACGTCTCTTTAAAGCTGTAAGTTCTTCTACAAGATATTGATGTGAAATGTCTTTTTCATTGTAATTATGTATTTGATTAATAATAGAATGAAGGTTTAAGAAGATAGAATCAAGCTCCGAGGTTTCAAGATAAAAGTTTTCAATTATTTGATCTGCTTTTTTCATATTACTCCGGTACGGCAATACCATTTTCCTTATACCATCTTTGAATCTCAGGAATTTCTTTTATATATTTCCACATATCTGAATAGGAGCTATTTACAGGGTTTGTATCACCTGCATACTCAAATGCATTAGGTATTTGTCTATTATACTCCCATAGTGGTTGTGAAAGGTCTTCAGCAATTCCTGCATTCTTTGTCCCTCTGCTTGATACTCCCGCAGAAATATCATTTACATCTCCGAACCAAATTCTATTCCGTTCATCCTTAAGAACAGTATATTCAACATCTCCGTTCCTTGATCGATAAACTCTTGCTTCAACTTTACCGTAGACAGGGGAATCAATCTCGTACTCATTTTTAATTTTTGAAAAGTCAGGCTGTAAGTTAGAATCTTCTATCTTTATGTTCTGAGGTTCAGGAAAATCTCTTCCAGCTCTGTCCGTCAAAGGTCTAGATGGGCTTGGTGTTAATACCTTTGACTTCGGCGATTGAGGCTTTATATAGTCACTGGAATTCCTATATGCAATATAGTCTTCTACAGATCTATTTACAGGAAGAATTCCTTCAAGCTCTTGAGGGTCATATATTTTAACATTTTGTGGATCAATGGAGATAGAGCTTAGCTCTCTTTGAAAGTCAGAAGACAAAGTTAAAAGTTCTTCACCGTCTGCTTTGTCAAAACCAGGTTTCCCTGCTGAGGATAAATTGATGTTTCTAGCCGGAAGTACTCTGAATAATGCTTGAGAGTTAGATCGATAAACAGTTTGAAATGTGGTCTCACCATTTTTAGTAATTTCTAATACATTAAATATCCGACCATCACGGTCTTTGAACGGTTGACTTATTGTGACATCAGACCCATTTGCTGATGTGAAGTTTTTTGCAGGCGGTAAGTTTAAGTCGTTTAATAAACCTCTTGCCAGGTCAGGGTCAACACCACCATTAACTCTTTGGGCATTTAAAAATTGAACCCTTTTACTTTTTGATTTTTGTGAAACTCGGACTGATTCTAATACTTCAGGAGCAAACTCTCTTGAGTATGAATTTCCAGAGTCATCGAAAAATGTAATTTGTACTTTTTGATTTTTGTTTATTTGTTGAAGAGTTGTAGGTTCTATTAAACCAACTATTCTTTCTCCAGTACTTGGCTCTACAAAAGAGATATAGCGGTTATCTTCGGTTAATTCCCCATTAACTAAGCTTTGTCTAAATTTTGCTACTGCCTCAGGTGTGTCTTCTGTAATCTCAAGACCTGCCTGTTGTAATGCACGTGCTTTTCTGGCGTCTTGTATTCTCACAATGCCATTTTGAACAGTATTACTAACCTTAGATGCAATTTGGCGAACACCTGGCACCTCAGCAAGCTTTTGAAATGGAACTATTCCAAGTGCACCACCAATAACGGCGGTTGTTCCAACATCAGAGAGGCATTTATTGAGGTTACTTTTTTTAACAAATTTGGCGTTAAGTCCTTCACAATAATTTAGTGAATCATCTCGAGTTGTAGAAACACTTGATTCAAATAAGTTAGTGCATTTATCTCGTTGAACCACTGCTTCGGCGGCTCCTTCAACTACAGCGGTAGCAGCAGCAACTCTCGCAGCTTTTATACCCAATTGTGCTAATTTTACAGCACCACCAACAGGCCCAATAACTGTCCCAGCAGCAACACTCGCAGCAAGGGCGCCATATCTTATGGCACGATCTTTAGTTTCATCAATGCCTTGATCTCTACGATCAATAGCATTTTCTGTACATTGTAAAAATGGTTTAAGTTTGTTGAGTTCAGGAGTTGTTGCATCCGCTGTGTTTAAAAAGTCTGATTTATCGGCAGGTAAATCGTCTTCAATGTTCTTGATGTCCTTGCACTCTTGATTAGAGCTAGAACTTGCTAAACACTCATAAGCCTTTTGATAATTAGTAATATTGTTTTTAACTGTTTCTCTGGCTTCTTGAACATCTTTTTGCAAAGCCTCAGTAAGAGTTAAGCCGGCAGATAGATTTCTAATTTTATTATCGAGAATCTTTCCAATCTCTTTCCCATTAAGAAGTGGAAAAATTTTTTTCTTTTCTGTAATCTGATCATCGATTAATTTTTTTTGTGCACGCGAAGCTGTTTTTTTCTCTTTTTCAAGAGCGATAATCTGTTCGATTGTAACCTGTAATTCATCTTCCTTATTTTGTAATAAAAGAGACTTACTATCGAAGTTGGAGCATTGAGTGAGCTTTTTACAGCGCTCTTTATTTGCTCCTGTTGCCAATTGATCGCATTGCTCGAAGGTATCTGATTTATTACTTGATAATGAATCATAATAATATAAAGCTTCAAGAGAGTCATCAATTGATCTACTTACGCGATCAATCCTTTGAGTAAGGTTGACCTGAGAAATGGCTTCAACAAGATTATTCTCAGTTTGTGCATTATTATCTTCTAGGTTATTTAGGTCTTTAGCTTGGCAACCCTGAGTTGAGTTTATTACGGTTCTCAATTCTGGAGTCACTTGATAGAGATCAGATTTTAGTTTATCTATATCAATATTTTCAGGGATTTGATTTTCACAAAAAAGTCTTGGAGTTTTTGACCGAATAGCAATATCAGCACTGTCAGCAGAGAATAGCCTTCCATCAAAACTAATAGCTCGAAGTGCTCTCCCTGTACCACTAATAAAATCTGTGAAAAGATTACTACCGTAGACATCACTTAATGATTCTTTTAATGGTTCTGGACAACCGGAAATATTGGTATCTTGAAATCTACAAGAAGTTTCTTCTGGTTTATTAATTTCTTCTATTAAATCTTGAGCCTGGTTTACAAGTTCTTCATCAGAGGGAATTGTAACAGGTGTTTCTAAAATATCTTTGATTTTTCTTTTTAAGGTATTACAACCTGAATAGCTTGGATTTTTTGTACAAAAAATATCAACATTCTTTTGAAACTTTAAAAACTCATCTTGGTTGTTTATTAAGTTTCTAACTTCATCATCTGAGAGGTTTGATTCTTGGTCACATCTTCTCGTAATATTACTAAATGAATTACTTACATCAACACATGTATTGCCAAAAACTTGAGGATTACATTTAAACCCACCATTTTCACAGGTTGAGTTCACAGGCTTTTTACATCTTAGTTGTGGGTTAAGGCTAGAAGGATAGCCTCCAAAAAAACAAAAATCACCATTACTAGCAGCATAGGCAGAGTGGACAGCACTAAACAATGATGTTTTTATATTTTGTTGGTTATAGATTTTACTGTCTTCTAGTTTTATTAAGAACGATACGTATGCTTTTTGAATTTGTTTTAAATGTTCAGGCTTGGCGTACTTTGTATTCTTTTTTGTTACGTATATAAAATTATTAGTAGCGAATGATAAACTACTAAATATCACAAAAATGAAAATCAAATATTTCTTAAAATTCGCCCACATACCTAATAATATCATCGGTATATTTAGGTATAAGCTAAAATGTCTAACTAGTTGATAATTCGTGATTCCTTAGCACAGACATAGCCACAAATAATTACCTGTGCCATTAGACCCAATTCTTCCTCATCTTTGATGCCATAAAAATCTTCAATATAGTCTACAAAAAGCTCAATTTCTTCTGCAGTCAGATATTGATCCACTAACGACATCATCTGGTCTGAGTCGAAAGCCGAAATTCTATTAAAAAAAGCTTCAATTTGCTGATAATTGGCGCTGCTCATGTAAAAACTCCTATAAATATTGCCTGTAACTATATGTTTTCAAACCCTTCTGTGGTAATGACTGTTTTTAAACCGTATTCGAAAGGTGTTAAGTTTCTAGCTTACTTAATAGCATTTGAATAGTTATGTAAAGGAAGCAAATGTTATTTAGCGAACTACCAATTCTAGAATCTACCAAAGATGCATTAATAAAAATGGGTTTCTCCGAGCCTACCGAAATACAAAGCAAAAGTATTCCTGTTCTATGTGAAGGAGATATGGACTTTATCGGTCAGGCCCAAACTGGTACCGGAAAAACCGTTGCGTATTCAATTCCATTAATAGAAAAAATAAACCCTAAACTAAAAGCAACTCAAGCATTAATTATCGCTCCAACAAGAGAGTTAGCCCTTCAAATAAAAGATGAAATGGATAAACTCTCTGAGTTTTCTAAAGTTGAGTCTCAAGCTATTTTTGGTGGTGTTTCTTTAGGACATCAATTAAAAGTTTTAAAAAAACGTAGACCACAAGTCATTGTTGGAACTCCAGGAAGACTTTGTGATCTTTTAAATAGGGGAGAGTTAGATCTATCTAAAAGTCGTTTTGTGGTTTTAGATGAAGCTGATGAAATGCTTAATATGGGATTTTTTGAAGATGTAAAATATATCTTAGATACCATAAAAGATAAAAAAACATGGATGTTCTCGGCAACGATGCCAAAAGAAATTCTTAAACTTGCTAAAGAATTCTTTACTGATCCAATGATTGTAAAGGTTACTAAAAAAATACTAACCAATGAAAAAGTTGACCAGCAGTATTGTTTAGTTAAAAGGCAAAACAGAACGGAAGCCCTTGCACGCTTTTTAGATTTAACACAAGATATTTACGCAATTGTATTTACTCGAACAAAAGTTGGAGCAAAAGAATTAACAGACGAACTTAATAGTCGCGGTTTTTCTGCAGACGCCCTCCATGGTGACATGTCACAGGAACAAAGAAATATTACCATGAAAAGGTTTAAGCAAAAAAAGATAAACCTTCTTATTTGTACAGATGTTGCAGCAAGAGGAATTGATGTCACAGACCTTACTCATGTTATAAATTATTCTCTTCCACAAGATAATGAATCTTATGTTCATAGAATTGGAAGAACAGGTAGAGCAGGTAATAAAGGTGTGGCATTATCAATCATTGATCCGTTAGAGGAATCAAGGTTAAGACAAATTGAAAAAATAACTTGTGCGAAAATTGATAAAATCCAAACCCCGTCAATTGCAGAACTTCAACAAGTTTTATTAACTAAAGAGCTAGATAAATTCACAAAAGAGAATATAGAGATAGAAGAATCAGTTCTGTATGAAACTTTTGTAAATCACTTTGAAGGACTTTCTAAAGAAGAATTAATTAATAGCTTTTATAAGTCTATCTATGACCAAAACTTAAAAAAATATGAAAGCGCTTTATCTATTGATCTAAAAAGTAGAGCAAAGTCTAGCACTCCAGTTGGTAGAGTTCAGTACAATCGCTATCATTTTAATCATGGTAAAAATAGTGGAATGCAAACAGGTGATCTGATTAATTTTGTTGCTAAAAAACTAGATATAAGTGGTTCTCATATTGGAAAAATCACTATCATGCCGAATTTTAGTTTTTTCGAATTACCAGATAGCCTTGGTGATGAGGTTATGAAGCTTAATAAGCACTCGTATAATGGACAAAAAGTTTTCATTGAAAAGGCAAAGCCTAGAGAAGAGTCAAAGTCTCGAGGGGGGAGAAGAAGATCTCCAAGGCGTAGATTTAACCGTGCGTAGCACTCGGTTTTAACGCGGAATTATTTTCCTTTTTTTTGGCCGATTGTGTTGAAAAAGAATATCCAATAAAATAAGATAGATAATACAATAAAAACAAGTACTTAAGACAAGGAAGTTATATTGGAATTTGTTTTTGACACTGGAGATCATGAGGATCTTTACTACACGGGCAATGGAACGAAATTTCACCATACAAATAATAATCGTTTTTCTAGCTCTGCGCAAAGAAAGTCTGTTGTAACAGGTCTATCAGACATTGAATTTACAGGGCCTGCAAAGTCTTCAAAAAGTATTACTCCTGTAAAATACGTACGCCCATTAACTGCTTCTAAAAAGAAAGCAAAGACTAAATCTCAATCGAAGTACAAATGGTTTTGTCTTTCAAACATTTTTTATGTGGGAATGGTTCTGCGACTTTTATTTATGGAAGGCGGAGTTATCGATTTTTATAAGATGGAAAATGTTTTAGAGAATCGCAAAAAAGAGTATTCAAGACTAACGGAAGAAAATATTGAACTTCGCAAGGAAATTCACCTAATTCAAACCTCAAAAGTATTTCAAAAAAAATTGGCCAGAGAACATCTTGGTGTTATTGGTGCTAATGAGTACTTAGTCCTTTTCGGTAAATGATAAAACCATCCCATGCTTAATTAAAGATGCTTCTTTTGATTCAGAAGGTAATTCAAGAACATGAACGCATTCAACTTCTTTAGATCTAGGAATCTTTTCACGAGGCTCAAAGCCTTTATAAGCTTTAAGTCTTCGATGAATATCAATTACGTATAGGTCTTTAGAAAGAAAAAAAATATCTAAGTCAAATAAAGTGTTTGGCATCCAAAATTGTCTTTTTCTTTGAGTTTCTCCTGTAAAGAACATTCCAGTTTTCTTTGGAAAGTCTTCAAGTTCAATATCACTTAGTCCTTTTGCCTGTTCCAATGGTGACTGCGCCATAAAGACATCAATAATTGTGTGCTCGTTTATTTTTAATTTTTTTAACTCATACTTATTCAAATGCTCAACGGTAGATGTCTTACAGCCCGTCAATAGCACAATAAAAATAATGAATTTTATCAGTATTTGATGTATAAACAATTGCATACAGGGAGTTTATAATGAAAGAACATAATAGGGCCAAAAGAAAACTTGATGGATTACTCAGAAGTCATAGTTGCGGCGAGTTAACTAAAGAGTTGGTTGGGCAAACTGTTACTTTATGTGGATGGAATAATAAATACAGAGATCTTGGTGGACTACACTTTATTGATATTAGAGATAAATTTGGACTTACCCAATTGGCTTTTGATGAGTATCAAGGTGATTTAGCAATTTTAAAAGAATTGAGCTTGGAGTCGGTGATTAAGATTACAGGTAAGGTTAGACAGAGACCTGAATCAGCTATCAATAAGAATATGCTTACAGGGGAAGTTGAAGTAAGTGTTCAAGAGTTTGAAATTTTATCTAAAGCTAATGAGCCACCATTTTTACCTCATGGTAAAGTTCAAGCGACTGAAGATTTAAGACTTAAGTATAGATATTTAGATTTGCGCTCAGAAAAACTTCAAAACATTTTAAGTATCCGTTCTAATGCCATGAAAGCTTTTCGAACAACGTTATATGATCATGGTTTTACAGAAGTTGAAACACCTATTCTTTATAAAACCACACCTGAGGGAGCGAGAGATTATATAGTTCCAAGTCGTGTACATCCAGGAAAGTTTTATGCTCTTCCCCAATCACCTCAAACTTTAAAACAGCTACTAATGATTGGTAACACTGATAAATATTTTCAAATTTGTAAATGTTTTAGAGATGAAGACCTAAGAGCAGATAGGCAGCCAGAATTTTCTCAGGTTGATATCGAAGTTAGTTTTGCTTCTCAAGATTATATAAAGAACTTAATTACAGATATTGTTAAGAACTTATTTGAGCTTCCGAGTGACTTTGAAGTCCCAGTCATGAGTTATCAAGATGCCATGAAAATTTATGGCACAGATAAACCTGATGCAAGGTTTGGACTTGAGCATAGAATTGTAACTCCTTTATTTAAAGGCTCTGGTTTTAAAGTTTTTGAATCAGTAATTGAAGAGGGCTTAAATAAGTCAATTTTTGTTCCTGCAAAGTTTAAAGAATTTTCCAGAAAAGAAGTGGATAGTTTCGTAGAAATCGTTAAGCCTCATGGGGGTAAAGGTGTTGCCTGGTTTAAAGTTGTTGATGGTAATATCAGCGGAGGAATTTCTAAATTTGTAACTGAGGATATTTTAAAGAAACTTCAGGTTTTACATAACACTACTGAGGACGGTACGTACTTATTTTGTGCAGATACTAAGGCATCTGTTGCTCACTCAAGTGCGGATGCTCTTCGAAGACATCTAGGTAATGAATTAAATTTAATTAAAAAAGATGATTATAAGTTCTTATGGGTAAATGATTTTCCTCTTTTGGAATATGATGATGAGGATGCAAGATTCTATGCTTGTCATCATCCATTTACAATGCCTAAGAATGATGAGCTAGATAATTTTATGAATGGAGATTCGGACAGGCTTAAATCTATGCCAGCTGAGGCTTATGATCTTGTTTGCAATGGTTATGAAATGGGAGGGGGTTCTCTTAGAATATTCCAAGAAGATGTTCAAAAGAAAATGTTTGAAACACTTGGTATGGGAGAGGATGAAGTAAAAGAAAAGTTTGGTTTCTTTGTTGAAGCTCTTAGCTATGGTACGCCTCCGCATGCAGGCTTCGCTTTTGGATTTGATCGTACAGTAATGTTACTTGCCCAAACGGATAATATTAGAGATGTTATTTCATTTCCAAAGACAAATGCGGCAACTGATTTGATGGCCCATGCACCTTCGAATGTTGAAGCAGAGCAATTAAAAGAGTTAAGTTTGAAAGTCGAGAAATAGTTTAGGCAACTTTGCTTAAGTGTTTGATGTCAATTTCAACAACTTCAGCATAAACTTGTTTCTGAGATTGAAAGTCATGAAACCATTCGCTACAAACGGTACGAGAATTTGAAAAAAAATCAGAAAGTCCTCTTTTGTCTTCACTGGCAAAATTAAAAATATAAAATGTTCCAAATGAAATATAGCAAAGAAAGTATCCAAGAGTTCTTTGCATTGCTTGAGAGTAAGTTAGCTCTAAGCTTCCTAATTTGTTTTCATTCAGTAGTGATTCACTAATAACGGTAAGCCCCATTAATTTTTTACCAAAGGTTTCACCTCGGTGTAGATAACTAAAATAGAAAAAATAGGTCAGATATGTAAGTATAAATGTCCCAGTATAAACAGCTGTACTAGCACTGATAATTTGATGTTGTATACCAGTTGGAACAAAATATAAATATTGCATTATAAATTGAGTGAAAGCCTGAAAAATCAGCAAATTGAATAAGCATAATATACTCATATCAATGATCATAGAGGCACATCGCCTTAATAAGTTTGCTTTAGGTATAATTGATACTAGGGGCTTGTCTTCCCAAAGAAATGCTCTTCTGTATTTGATATGTTGGGATAAATTTATAATATTATTTTTTGAATCCATCACTTACTGATCGGTCTTTACAGCGATTGATAGAGTAAAACTTCCCTGTTGGAAAATATTGCCATTTATTCAGGATATGAGAAAATATTTAAAACTAAGGACGGTTTATATGAGAAACGAATTTTTATGGTCAATTATTCCTATTCATTTAGGTATTTGGGTTTTAAGTAGATATTTAGATAGTTCATTTGTAAACTTATTCATAATCACAATACCATTAACTTTACTCGGGCTTTATGATGCTTTTCAGTCAAAGCACACTATCATGAGTAATTTTCCTATCATGGGAAGATTTAGGTATATGCTTGAATCTATTCGTCCGGAAATTCAGCAATATTTTGTAGAACGATTTGATGATGGAAGGCCATTTTCAAGGGAACAAAGAAGTGTTGTTTATCAAAGGGCCAAAAACCAACTAGACACACTTTCTTTTGGAACTCAACACGATTTAAGTAAGGCTGGAAGTGAGTGGCTTGAGCATTCAATGAATATTCCACATAACTTAAAGCTTCAGACAAGAGTTCGAGTTGGAAATGAAAAGTGTAAACTTCCTTATGATTGCTCTTTGTTGAATATATCCGCCATGAGCTTTGGGTCATTAAGTAAGAACGCAGTTGCAGCTTTAAATTTAGGCGCAAAGCTTGGAAACTTTTATCATAATACAGGTGAAGGTTCGATCTCCCCATATCACTTAGAAAATAAAGGGGACCTTGTTTGGCAAATTGGTACTGGTTATTTTGGCTGTAGAAATCAAGATGGTAGTTTTAACAAAGAAATGTTTAGTGAACGAGCTGCAATCGAAAGTGTGAAAATGATAGAACTTAAAATTTCACAAGGAGCAAAGCCTGGGCATGGAGGGATCTTACCTGCACCCAAGGTGAATGAGGAAATTGCAAAGATTCGTGCAGTAGAAGTCGGTAAGACTGTCGAGTCACCTCCTTCTCATTCAGCCTTCGACACTCCAATAGGTATGATTAAATTTTTAGATGAATTAAAAGAAGCCAGTGGAGGAAAACCCGTTGGTTTTAAATTATGTGTAGGGAAAAAGGTTGAGTTTTTTGCGATTTGTAAGGCAATGATTGAATTAGATTCCTACCCAGACTTTATATCAGTTGATGGGGCAGAGGGAGGAACTGGGGCTGCTCCATTGGAGTTTACAAATTTTCTTGGAACTCCAATTAATGAAGGCTTGAGTTTTGTTCATAATACTTTATTAGGACTGGGGATTAGAGAAAAAATAAAAATAATTGCAAGTGGTAAGATTATCAACGCATTTGACATGATCCAAAAGTTCTCATTAGGCGCAGATATTTGTAATAGTGCTAGAGGGATGATGTTTGCAATAGGTTGTATCCAAGCTCTAAAATGTAATAATAATACTTGTCCAACGGGGGTTGCAACTCAAGATAGAGAACTATATAAAGCACTTAATATAGAAGATAAGGGGCAAAGAGTTGCTAATTATCATAAGAATACCTTAAAAGAACTTCATCATTTAGTGGCAGCATCAGGGGCCCGTTCAATTAATGAAATTAAAAGTGAACATATAAAAAGAAAAATAGGGCCTGGGCAGATAATGAATTATAAAGAGTTATTTCCCGAAATCATTCCTAACTCCATTGCAGATGGTACTTATCAGGGACGATGGAAAGGAGCTTGGGAGCAAGCTTCTAGTTCAAAGTTTTAGTTCGCAAATTATCTAAAAGATTTAGAGCTTGCATTGGTGTCAAATTTGTAATGTCGAGAGATTTTATTTCTTCAATCAGTTCGTTGTGTTCATTCTCTGATTCATCGCTTTTCTCTGATGAGAAAAAGTCTAACTGAGATGAAGGTGTTGTTGAGATTGCTTCGCTTTCAAGACTTTTTAAAATTTGATTTGATCGTTGTAAGATTGTTGAAGGAAGTCCCGCCATTTTGGCCACATGTATACCAAAACTTTGTGTTGCCCCTTCTTCTATTAACTCATATAAAAATTGAACTTCACCATTTTTACTTTTTGTTTTTACCGTAAAGTTTTTTGCATATTTTAAATCATCAACTAAATTAATAAGTTCATGATAATGAGTTGAAAATAAAGTTTTGGCTTTTGTGATATTCACAAAGTGCTCTACTAATGACCATGCGATACTCATTCCATCGTATGTAGAAGTTCCTCTACCGATTTCATCTAAAATGATAAGAGAGTTTTCAGTTGCATGTCTCAAAATTTCTGCAGTTTCGCTCATTTCTACCATAAATGTAGATTGCCCTTTTACTATGTCGTCATGAGCACCTAGTCTTGAAAATAAATAATCTACAGGGCTTACTACTGCTTTATTGGCAGGTACAAAAGAGCCTAATTGAGAAAGAAATTGGATAATTGCCATTTCTCTCATTACAGTTGTTTTACCGGCCATATTTGGACCTGTAATTAAACCAAAGTAGTTTTTAGAATCTAGGATCAAATTATGAGTAACAAATTGATCTTGCAGGTTATGTTTAATAAGTGGATGCCAACCGCCGTCCACATCGATTAGCTTTTTAGTACTGAATTCAGGTCTTGATAAGTCAAACTGAATTGCACTCCATGCAAATGATTGAAAAATATCAAGTTGCGCCAGATTAAACGCTAAGTTTAAAATAGAAGCTGCAAGCTCAGAGACGTTAGTGATAAGTTCATTAAAGATTTCTCTTTCAAGATGATAGAGTTTATCTTTAGCACTAATCATTTCTTTTTCAAACTCTGCCAGCTCTTCACTTTGATACCGTTCAGAGTTTACAAGAGTTTGTCTTCTTGTAAAGTGCTCCGGCACTTTAGATAAATGAGACTTACTAATTTCTATGAAATAGCCTGCAACATTATTTGATTTGACTCTTAGGTTTGGAATACCTGTTTCTTCTCTGTACTTGGCTTCAAGAGCAAGTAGCGAATCAGAGGCATTATAAGTTAGTTGTGCAAGACGGTCTCGTTTTTTATGTCGGCCGGCCTTGATCAGATTACCTTTTTCTAGGCTTGCTCCGATTTCATCACTAATAGTAACTTCAATGTTTTCCATTAATGCATTGATTGCGCTTAACTCTTCAGTGCTAATTTTCTTTAAAGCACAAAGAGGTAATCTTTCAATATTTTTTTGTACATTAAAATAAGCTTTGAAACTATTTTTTAACGCTATTAAATCACCAGCATTAATTTTTTTAGAGGAGAGTTTGGCCATGATTCTTTCGATATCTCTAATTTGCTCAAGCTCACTCCTTATAAATCCTAAAGAGTTTTGATCATTAATTAATTCTTCGACAGTATTAAGACGTTCATTAATTTTATCAGCATCTTTTAAAGGGCTTTGATATAAAATTTTTAACTGCCTTGAACCCATCGCAGACATTGTTTTATCAAAATGGCCTAAAATAGAATTTCTTATTTCATTTTTATTTTTAGGAAAAATTTCAAGGCCAACCAATGTCGGGTGAGTTATTTTCATTCCTTCATCAGAGTTTAGCATCTGAAAAGGTTTTATATGAGAAAGAGTGTCGATATCCTGAGTTGAACAGATATAATAACTTAAAGCTCCAATTGGACAGATAATATCATGATAGAGTTTTAGGATTTCATCTCTTTTATAGGTAGGAATAAGTTTTTCAATATAAATACTAGTATATTTTTCTTGAAAATATTCTTCCGATAGATGAGTTAATAAAATACCTTGTTGATCGATTACTTCTAATAACTCTTTTTCTTTCTCCCATTGTCCTAAGGAAGCAATAAATTCTTTAATCTGAAATAATGTGATTTTCTCAATTAGTTCTTTTATGGAGCCAAGCTTTTGTCCAATAAAATCACCGGTCGTATAGTCTATTAGGATAAGATAAATTCCTTCTATCGTTTCAAAAGCGCAGCCCATAAAATGATAGGCAGTGGATTCACTCTTATCTAAGTCAAAAGGCATTCCGGGTGAAACAACTTGAGTAACAGCTCTTTTAACAATTCCTTTTGCTGCTTTAGGGTCTTCGACTTGTTCACAAATTGCAACTTTCTTACCTTCGCTTGTAATACGATCGATATAAGTACTTGCTGCATGATGCGGAATTCCCGCCATAGGGATTTTAGTCTCTCCGAGTTTTCCCCTGTGGGTCAGTGAGATATTGAGGATTTTTGAAGCAATTTGTGCATCTTCAAAAAAGAGTTCATAAAA
>CATLVU010000062.1 GCA_950061135.1 uncultured Oligoflexia bacterium | reverse complement strand
TTTTGAATCAAACTTGAATCTTTTAGTTTTCCAATTCTTAAAGCGAGATCAATATTGTACTTATTAAAATCAAGTAAATGATTTGTTGAATAAAGTTCTATGCTTATTTGAGGGAATTTTTGCATAAATTCAGCGATAAGTTTGGTTAGTAAATGAGTCGATAAGTCTTCAGGGGCAGTAATTTTAATTGTCCCTGTTAATTGATCCGATTTCTCCTTAATAACTTGAAATGATGCACTCAAATTCTGTAATGGAGTTCGAATTTGCAATAATAATTCTTTGCCTTGTATTGTTAAACTAACTCCTCTGGGAGCTCTATTTAGTAGTTCAAATCCAATTTGAGATTCTAGTTTTCTGATATCACGGCTTAATTTTGATTTAGGAATATTTAAGGCCTTCGATGTTTTAGTCATACTTCCGAGTTGAGCAATTCTGTCAAATAAATACAATAAGTTAAGATCCATTCAGTGTTCCTTATATGGAACATTGTATTTCATAATTAGGGTCTATTGCAACAGAATAAAATACTCGATAATTAACACAGAGATTTTAACTAGGAGAAAAATATGAAATCTACAATTTTAATGATGTCACTAATTTTATTAAGTTTTACAGGCCATGCTATGGATATTGACCTGAGTAAAAGTTCTTTTATATGGAAAGGATCGAAGATTACAGGGAGTTTTCACGAAGGCCCTATTAAGATGAAAAAAGCGGTACTAAATGATGGCAAAGGCGAATTTGTAGCTGATTTAAATTCAATTGACGATACGACTCTTGATGGAGAATTAAAGCAAAAGTTTTTAGGTCATATCAAAAGTTCTGACTTTTTTAATGTTGAAAAATATCCAACTGCTAAGTTGAAGGTTAATAAAATTGATAATGGGTATTTATTTGGAGAGCTAACTATTAAAGATAAAACTCATCACGTGACTGTGCCATTTGAAAAAAATGGAAAAACTTATTCTGGAACTTTAGCATTTGATAGAACGCGTTTTGACATGGTTTATGGCTCTGGTAACTTTTTTAAAAACCTAGGTGATAAAGTTATAAACGATACTGTTACTTTAAAGTTTAAAATTGTCACAAAATAAGGATGGTGCCATGTCTGATTATAAAACACCGACACTTTTTCTTGGGCATGGCAGTCCTCTTAATGCTTTAGAGAATAATGATTTTACTAAAAAGTTAATACAGCTTGGTGTGCAGCTGGGTAAGCCTAAAGCAATCGTTATGATTTCAGCACACTGGGAAACAGAGGGAAGTTTTGTAACAGCAATGGAGCATCCGGAGCTAATTTATGACTTTTATGGATTTCCAAAAGAGTTATATCAAGTTCAGTATAAAGCAAAAGGTAATCCTAATCTTGCACAAGAAATTTCAGAAATAACTGGAAATATAATTAAGAGTGAGCAAAGAAACTGGGGATTAGATCATGGAAGCTGGACTCTACTAAAGTTTCTATATCCCTTAGCAGATATCCCTGTTGTTCAGATAAGTATTGATCGCAAAAAGAGTTTAATGCAACATTTTGAACTAGGTAAGTTGTTAAAGGTTTTACGAGAGAAGGATGTTTTACTTATTGGTAGTGGAAATATTGTTCACAATTTAAAAGTATTGGATTGGAAACAAGATTCTGAGCCTTTTGATTGGGCAATTGAGTTTGATGAAAATATCAAAAATGCGATTAAGGCCCAAGAGTATGATAAGAAAATCACCGAGCTAGTAACTTCAAGGGCTGGACAATTAAGTGTTCCAACTTTAGAGCATTTTATTCCATTGCTCTATGTTCTTGGGGCGAGTGAAATAAACGATAAGGTACATTTTGATATAGAGACAATCGAACATCGATCAATTTCAATGAGAAGTGTACGCTTTGAATGAGGGAGTAAGTGTGAGTAATATTGAGTTAGAAATTATACCTAAAAAAACAGACTTGGGTGATAATTTTGTTGTAAGAAGAAGTTTGCCAGATCGGCGAAAAAGAATGGTGGGGCCATTTATTTTTTGGGATCATATGGGGCCTGTCACTTTAGTTAATGAAAGAGAAATGACAGTAAGGGCCCATCCTCATATTGGATTAGCAACAATTACTTGGTTGTTTTCTGGTGAAATCATGCATAGGGATAGTCTTGGGAATGAACAAGCTATTAAGCCTGGTGAAGTAAATTGGATGACTGCGGGATCAGGTATTGTTCACTCTGAAAGAGCAAAGTCTTCAAACGATATTGAAATGGAGCTCGAGGGGATTCAGCTATGGCTTGCCCTTCCAAAAGAATTTGAAGATGTTGAGGCGAGTTTTTATCATTGCAAACAAGAAGACGTTCCCATTTTGTCACAAGAGGGTTTTAAATTACGTCTTATTGCGGGCAAAACTTTAGGTGTAGAGTCTCCTGTTCCTGTTTATTCCGATCTTTTTTATATAAATGGAGAGGGAGAAAAAGATAGAAACTTTCATTTTAAATTAGAGGAAGATCATGAAGGAGCAATATATATTGTTGAAGGTAAAGTTCAAGTCGAAGATAAGATATTTGAAAAACACTCTTTAGTAATTTTCAATAGAAATAGCGTGATTGATTTTAAAGCGTTAACAGAGGTAAAGTTTATGTGCTTTGGAGGGAAGGTTTTTCCAGAGAAACGTTTTATTTGGTGGAATTTTGTGTCATCAGATTCTCAAAAAATTGAAATAGCTAAGAAAAATTGGAGTGAAGGAAAATTTCCAGCAGTGATCAATGAAACTGAGTTTATTCCTTTACCAAAAGATTAAAAATGTTAAGAAGAAATTTTTTAGCATTAATTGGGTTTATAGGCTTTGGAGCATATATGTTTAATAAGCAAAATGAATTGAAAAAAGTTATTAAGGATAAATTTGAATTAGGTCTACATTGGCCTACTAAAGACCCCTTTTTGTTCTGCGCTCATCACTTAGATCATTTTCCAGAAGGGACTTCTAATCAATCAGTCCCTGAAAAATATTTAAAAGGTAGAAATCTTGGACAAGACTTTGGCCTAAAAGATGGTTTTAGAATGTATCATGGTACTGAAATACCAGGTTTTCCTGTTCATCCCCATAGAGGATTTGAAACAATCACGATTGTAAATAAAGGCTATGTTGATCATGCAGACTCTTTAGGGGCCGCAGGAAGATACGGAGAAGGAGATGTTCAATGGATGACTGCGGGGAGTGGAGTTCAGCATTCAGAAATGTTTCCCTTGCTGGATCAAGAAAATAAAAATATTGTTCAAATGTTTCAAGTTTGGTTGAACTTACCTGCGCGAAACAAAATGGTTGATGCTGATTTTAAAATGTTATGGGGGAATGATATCCCAAAAATCAGATCAGAAAAAGATGGTTATGAATTAAGTATTATTAGCGGTGAATATAACGGCCAAAGTTTTTTTCAAGCTCCAAAAAATAGTTGGGCAGCAGATCCGGAGAATAAAATTAATGTCTTTTTATTAACATTGGAGCAAAATGGTAACTTTTCTTTACCGGCGATAGAAAGCAATTCTAATAGAATGATTTATTTTTATGAAGGAGAAAGTTTTGAAGTAAATTCAGAGACTATTTCTCAAGGATATGGAATTGATTGTTACGTTGATGAAAAAATTGAAATCAAAGCTAGCGCAAAGTCTAAAGTTTTAATATTGGAAGGCAAAGCGATTAATGAGCCTGTTGTTCAACAGGGCCCATTTGTTTTAAATAGCCGTGAGGAGCTTATCCAAACTTTCAATGACTATCAAAAAACTCAGTTTGGTGGATGGACGTGGGAGCGCACGGATATGGTCCATGGAAATGAGAAAAAGAGATTTGCAAAATATCCTGACGGAAAAATTATTTATCCAACTAAGTCTTAGTTTGTAAAATATGTAGGTGCATCAGGCCCAACAGGTAATCCAAATACAAAAACCCATAGATAGAATAATATGGACCAAGCAATAATAAATAAGAGTGAATATGGTAGCATGGTACTAATAATTGTTCCTATTTTTGTCCTCTTATCAAAGTTTTCAGCAAAGGCCAAAATTAATCCAAAATAGCTCATCATTGGAGTAATAATATTTGTAGTACTATCACCAATTCGGTAAGCCGCTTGAATTACCTCTGGTGAGTATCCAACTAGCATTAACATTGGGACAAAAATTGGAGCCGTTACTGCCCATTGAGCAGAGGCTGATCCGAGCATTAAATTTACAAACCCACACATTAATATAAATGGAATAAAGATTCCAGGCCCTGTTATATTCATGCTCTCCATTAGGTTCGCACCGCTTACTGCTAATATTGTTCCAAGGTTTGACCACTTAAAAAAAGCTATAAATTGAGCAGCAAAAAAGACTAGAACCATATAAAGCCCCATGGTGCTCATTGCTTTTGTCATTCCATCAATGACATCTTTATCTGTTTTGATTGTTCCAGTTATTTTTCCATAAACGATAGATGGTATTAGAAAGAAAATGAAAATCCACGTTACGATACCTTTCATAAAAGGAGACTTTAATGCATCACCCGTGATTGGATCTCGTAGAATTCCCCATGAAGGAATAATTGTGATGGCGGCGATTATTGCTAAGATTAAAACTGCTATTCCCGAATAAAGAAGACCCTTTTTTTCTGCACTAGTAAGCGGGGCCATAGCATTTTTAGAATCAATATTTTGTGAAAACTCAGGCTCGTAAGTACCAAGATTGGGTTCAACAATTTTTTCTGTGATAAATGTACCAATTATTGAAATCAAAAAAGTTGAAATAATCATAAAATACCAATTGATCGCAGCGTGAGTTGTATAATCGGGTGCAATCAGTCTGGCAGCTTCTTGAGTAATCCCTGATAAAAGTGGATCAATAGTTCCGATAAATAGATTGGCGGAGTATCCTCCTGAAACACCTGCAAATGCTGCTGCCATACCAGCTAGTGGATGGCGTCCTTTACTGATAAATACATAACCTCCAAGAGGAATAAGAACGACATATCCTAGTTCTGAAGCTGTATTAGATAGGATCCCCGCAAAAACAACTGCAAAGGTAATTAATCTATCAGGTGCTTTTAAAACCAGTCCTCTTATAAAAGCTGTTAGCATTCCGGAATATTCTGCAACTCCTACCGCCAGCATTGTCACCAAAACTGTTCCAAGTGGAGCAAAGCTGGTGTAATTATGAACTAGATTTTTAAAAATTAGTCTTATTCCCTCAGGAGTAAGAAGGCCTATCGCTTTTATCAATCCATCATCTGATCTATTTTTTGCACCTTCTGGTCTTGGGTCCAAAACTTGAAGATCGATCCAGTCTGTAATTTGACTTATCATCAGTACTAAAACACAGAGAATTGCAAATAAGGTTACAGGGTGAGGAAGAATGTTTCCTAGTCGCTCAACGCCCTTTAAAAATTTTTGAAAGAAGTTTATTTTTGTTTTCATAGTGGTATTGCTACCTAAAGTATTAAATAAAATAAAGTGTTATTTAAAAAGTGGGTAAAATACATCGGAAAAACGACTGTAATCTTCAAATTGAGGCATATGACCTAGGCCATCTAATTCAATAAGTTTTATAAATTTAGGATTAGTAGACATAATATCTTTACCAAGTTTTTGATACAGGCCTAGCTTTCTTGTCACTCCTAGTTTTTTCCAACCTCTTCCAGGACCTGTTCGATCTCTTGTTCCAAGTATGAGTGTCGTTGGTATCTTTATACGAGATAGTTTACTTACAATCTCTTCAGAAAAAATAGGTCCGTAGGTTAGGGCATTATTCCATGCAATTAAACTCCAATCAGGACCTGAACGCCAACCCTTGAAAGGGGCAAGTAATTGTTCGTACTGATTACTCCATTTTCCATCATAATAATTTTTTTGTTGATAGCTTCGAAATTGTTGTACTGTCTTGTTTACTTCATTTTGATAGAAAAAGTCAGGGTCTTTATATAGTACATACTTAGAATAATCTTCAAGCCCAATCGGATTAACCAGTGTAATCGAATTTACATTAGTTTCGTCTAAATAAGCAAGATGAACAGCAAGCATTCCTCCCATTGAATGTCCTACAATTTGATATTTCTTTATTTTCAGGTGATCGAGTAACTTTTTTGTATTCAATGCTAATTGTGAAAAACTGAAGTCATAATTTTCAGGTTTCGAACTTTTACCAAAGCCTATTTGATCTGGAATAATTACTCGGTAATTCATTTTAACTAAATCATTCGCAATCTTATCCCAGTAAAAGCCAGAGAAGTTTTTGCCATGAAGTAAAAGAGCAATTTTTTGTGATTTTTTGTTTCCAAGGTCTCCATAGGCCATGGCCAGCGTTTGCTTTTGAGATTTAAATTTGAAAACTTGGACCTTGAAAGGATAATTATATCCGGTTAAGTTTTTATCAAATTCGTATTCTTTTTTTGTCGTGGTACAAGATAAGAGAAAAAATAGATTAATTATTATTAGTATTTTCATTATCACTCCAAGATTGTTTTAATGCTTTTTTATTAGGAACGATTCCCTTTTGCCTAAACATTCGTCTAGGATTTAAGTGCCAAAAGAAAGCCCCGTAAATATTATTTCTTTTTTTATATTCTTCTAAAAATGCTTTGTGATTCTCAAAATGCTCTTCTGGATTAATAGGCCCTTTAAGAGTCCAATCAAAAGGATTGTAACTTCCTCCATCTTCAATTGGAAATCCAACCTCTGTAATTAAAACGTTTTTCTTTTTCTTCTGAGCAAAGTCTTCAATTAAAACCAAGTTATTTTGATGATGAAAGTGTAAGTTCTTTGTTGTTGGAGAGTATCTTTTATTAAGTGGCCAATAATAATCAATTCCTATCCAATCAAGGGAGTCCCAAAATTGAATTTGTTCATACTCTGAGGAAAACTTTGACTTGTAAGGGATGTTCCAATTTGCCCCATAGCTAATTTTACCTTTGTAGACCGTTCTGATTTTTTCTATAAGGCCTGTCCAGTACTTTGTGTATTTGGGTTCTGTTAAATGGCAGTATTCTGCTCCAATGATAATACTTTCAGCCTTCACTTTTTCAGCTAAAGTGACATATTTAAACAAAACATTTTCTAATGCCATAAATGCTTTTTCTTTATCTTTTGGATTCCAATGGCAGCGCCATTCTTTACTTTGAAGATCAATATAAATTCTCAAGTTCAGAAGAAGTCCTGCATTTTGTATCTTCTGTGAGGCATATTCTATCTCACTAATGGTTGGAGTATCATATTCGCTACAAAAAACATTTGAAGAACTTGAGTTATCGGTAAAGCAGGTTATCAATAATGATGCTGAATTCGCATTTATGTCTTGAAGGTATTCGATGTATTGCTCTACAGACTCTTGAGAATAGGAATACCTTCCGTAGCCTGTTAAGACTACTGATTTTAGATTAAATTTCTTATCTTGATGTTCTGGGAGCTTCAATCTTTTGTAATGATAGAGCTGGCATGATTGCAAAAGGCAAAGAACAAAGAGTAAAAGTTTTTTCATAGCAAATATGTTATAATTATTTTTGTACTCAGTCACGTAAACACAAGGTGAATTATGTTTAAGTTTTTTAATCTTTTAGTCTTCTTATTATGTATTAGTTGTGCCACCAAAAGGGAGATTGCGGTGACAATTGATGACTTACCTGTCATTGGAAGTTGGCAAAAAAGTAAAGAAGAGCAGCATGAGATATTTTATAAAACTTTGAATCACTTTAGTTCTTATGATGTTGCAGCTACGGGTTTTGTGGTTGGGGCCAATATTCAGAAACATCATTATAGCTACCTAGATGACTTTGTTCAAAAAGGTAATTTTATTGATAATCATACTTTTACTCATAAAAACCTAGCTCTGGTTACTGCTCAAGAATATATTAAAGATATTAAGCAAGGTGAACGGGCGATAGAGAAATGGCAAAAACCTTCTAAGTTTTTTAGATACCCTTATCTTGCAAGGGGAGATAGTGCAGAAAAACGAAAAATAGTAGAAAGAAACTTAACCGAGAATAATTATATTATTGCTCCAGTAACAATTGATTCAAATGATTGGCATTTTAATTCTTTATATGAAAAAGCAGTGGCCAATAAAGACAAAAAGCTAATGCAAAAAATTGGTGATGATTATATTAATTATATTAAAAATCAAACATATCAAGCTATTAAAATGACAGAGATGACAAATGATAAACCGGTCAAACATATTTTGCTATTACATATGAATAGAATTAATGCAGACTATTTAGGTGAAGTTTTAGAATGGTATAAATCTAAAAACTGGCATTTTATTAGTCTTAAAAATGCGATGACGGATCCTTATTTTAAGCAAAAAGAAAATTACATTGGTTCAGCAGGGAAAACATTCCCGTACATGTTACTCGAATCAAAGTAATATTAATCTACATCTGCTATTAGTTTTGCAGTAAAAACTGTTTTTTGATCAGAGTGCCTTATGCCTTTAAAGTACCTATGTACATTAGGCCCTTTTGCTTCTCCAATTTTTGCAACTTGAATGTCAACGGAATCTCCAAGGTGTGTTTCTAAAAGAAAGTTTATTTCAAATTCTTTAAGAACCGATTTATGATGAAATTCAAAAGGGATAGAATCGAGTATCCATTGTGAGTACTTGGTATTATTGACATGATTGTTCATATCAAGATCACTATTTCGAACGGAAAATTGAGCAAGAGTAGTGAAATTATCTGGAAGCGAGATTCTCTCTAATATATCTTCGTTTTTATTTTCATCTAATTTCTCAATAAATACTTCAGGAAGTTTTGGTGTTATGGCTTTCCTTGCTTCACCATCTAAAACCATATAGGTTGTAATACATCGACCAATTCTTATACCTCTTTGATAGACTTCAAAAATTCGGTTTATTTTTTTACCAAAAGGCTTTGTAGGCCATGTTTTAAGTTCAATGGTATCTTGCCAATGAGGCCAATCATTCATTTCAAGTTTTTGCTGAACTAAAACCCAAAAAGAATTATTCTTGATCATGTATTCCATACCAAGATTTAGTTTTTCGGCATGAATACTAGAAATATCTTGAAGCATTCCTAGTAGGCCAAAAAGACCAAGTCGTTTATTGGTATTTATATTAAGGCTATTGACCTCATACTCTTTTGTATATGAAATTAAATCTGGCATACATTCATTCCTTTTTGAATCCTTGGACGTGATAGCAAGTTCTTAACCCAATTATTTACATAATTAAATGATTCCAACTCTAGTTGAGTACTTGCTTGGTAAAATTTGTCTAAGCATACTATCCAAGGCATTGTTGCAAAGTCCGCGATTGTGATTTCAGGGCCTGCAATAAATTCATTTTTTTTAAGCTGCTCATTTACTACTGCTAATAATCGCTTTGTTTCATCAGTGTATCTTTTTATAGGATAGGGATGGTCACATTTATCTTTTGCATATTTAAAAAAATGCCCAAACTGTCCAAACATTGGTCCTACTCCTCCCACTTGAAAAAATAACCATTGCATAACCTTGCTATAGTTAAGTGGATCTTTTGGTAAAAACATTCCTGATTTTTGAGCGAGATAAATTAAAATGGCACCGGACTCAAAAACCGCATGTCCGCTATCAACAATTGCTGGGATTTTTGAATTTGGATTAATAGCAATAAACTCATCAGTAAATTGATCTCCCTTAAGAATATTTATTGTGTGGGCATCATAGGGAAGATTCATCTCTTCCAAGGCAATCGACACTTTTTGTCCGTTTGGTGTTGCAAGAGAGTAGAGTTGAATTTTTTGTTCCATATATTAATCCTTTAGGGCCTATTTTTGGACACAAAACGCTTAAATTCAAGTTTTCTTTACTAACACCCGAATATATTGCTAGGATATACTTTAATATGTTGAAATTATTATACTTTTGGGTGTTTATATTCATCTTATGTGGTTGTGTAGGAGAGCAAAAGCCTATTCAAAAAAGCTCTATTTCCGCGCGATCAATAATTCCTGATTTCTATGAAGAATACGGTGAAATTAAAAGAGGACAGGGATTTTTCCAAGCATTAAAAAGTATTTCAATTGATAATGCAGTGGCACTTCAGCTAATAAATGCACTAAGGGATGAAGTTGAGTTTTCTACACTTAAAGTAGGGGATAAATTAAAAGCAACTTATAACAGAAAAAAAGAATTAGTAGCTTTTTCATTTTCACAAAACCCAGCAGAAATTCACACTGTTAAGTTAAATAATAATAAATGGGATTATTTTTTGGAGCAAAAACCAACTTTTTGGTTTTCCAAGATTATTTCAGGCGAATTGAGAAAAGGTTCAACATTAGTTGAAGATTTGAAAGAAAAAGGTGTTGATGCTTCTGTAGTGGCAGATGTCGTTAATGTTTTATTATGTAAGGTTAATTTTCGATTTCATGCCAGAACTGGTGATAAGTATAAAGTTGTTCTTTCCCAAAGGATGTATGAAAACCAAACTATAGAGACGAAAGTTTTATATACCTCTTATGATGGAAAAAGAGCGGGCTTTTCTGAAGCTTTTTGGTACGAGGATGAGGAGAAAGGCTCAACGTTTACTGCTCATTACACTGAAGATGGCCAGGCCCTAATAAGGTCAGGTTTAAGATATCCGCTATCAAGTCTACATATTAGATCTCATTATGGATACAGGAGGCATCCTGTAACGGGAAGAAGGACCATGCATAGAGGGGTTGATCTTAGAGGAAGAATTGGAAGACCTGTTCATGCAGTGGCCAGTGGAAAAGTTATACTTTCAACTTATAATAAATATGCTGGAAATAAAGTTGCTATTAAACATAGAGATGGATCATCTTCATATTATTTTCATCTCAATGCGAGAAAAGTAAAAAAAGGCGATTGGGTTAGATCATATCAAGTGATAGGAACTGTAGGTGCAACTGGAAGGGTAACAGGACCACATCTTCACTTTGGTTTTAAAAACTCAAAAGGTCGTTGGATGAATCCGATGCATAAGAGAATGATTGCAACTCCAAAACTTGATGGGGCAAGGTTTTTAAGACTACAGGAACAAATTGCTCAAATTAAGGGCCATATTCAAGACTTAGAATTAAGTCAGGTGGCAAGATATTTAGTTGCCAATATTCCAAACCAAAAAGTTGAATATAAACTTAGGCTAGGCGTTGACTTGCCTTCAGTGAAAATTTAATGATAGATAAATGTTAGTTTTCTATATCTTTCTTTCAGTATGTGTTTCATTTCTTTGTTCGCTGCTTGAAGCTGTAATCTTAAGCTTAACCCCGAGTTATATCGCCTCTTTAAAAACGGTAAAACCTAAACTTTATAAGCGAGCTGATAAATTAAAATCTGACTTGGAAAGGCCATTGGCCTCAATACTTACCTTTAATACAATTGCGCATACTGTTGGCGCTGCAGGTGCAGGAGCTGAGGCACAGAGAATATTTGGGTCAGATGTTTTGGCGTTATTTTCGGCAGTTTTAACTTTTGTGATTTTGTTTTTTAGTGAAATTATACCCAAATCGATAGGTGCTACATATTGGAAAAAATTATTGCCTTGGGCGATTACAGTTTTAAGACCTATGAATATGATTGCCTATCCAATTGTGAGTTTAGCGCAATTTGTTTCAAAATTATTTAAAAAGGAAGACACGACATTTACACGTGAAGAGATTAGCGCGATGGCAGAAGTGGGACATCAAGAAGGGGTTATTGCGACTCCTGAGTTTGATAAGATTGATTCAATTCTCAAGTTTAATAATGTGTCTTTAAAGTCAATACTTACTCCAACGGAAAAAGTGTCTTGGGTATTAAGTGAGAGAAAAATTAAAGATATCTATTTTGATATTCAAAAAAATACTCATTCAAGGTTAATTGTTTTTGGAGCAGATGAAAAAACGGTAGAAGGCTATATTTTAAGAGTGAAGGTTTATGATGCCTTCATAAAGTCTCCCGACAGTATTGTCGATGAACTTGTTTATCCCATTTTATTAGCAAAAGAAGATTCTAAGCTTTATCCCTTGATGAGCAAATTAATGTCACGTAAAGAGCATATAGCCGCAGTTGTAGATAAGAATAATAACTTTTTAGGTGTAGTTACTTTAGAGGATATTCTTGAGCATATGCTAGGTCTTGAAATCTTTGATGAACTTGATCAAGATGAATAGGCTGTAGTTATTTTTAAGTAGCTTTCAATCAATTTTAGATGTTTATCCAGTCCTTTTAAATTTGAATCTGTTTCGGGAAGACCATAAAATTTTATTTTGCCTTTGATGCAGTCTATTCCTAATTGAATTAAGTCATTTCCGTACATCTTATTTAGTGATGGAATGTAATCATCAAAACAAAGATCAGCGTTAACTTGAATATCGATCAAAATTGCGAGGACTTGGTAAAACTTTCTTCTCTCTGTTGTATTATCATTGAATGTTTGAAAAAGATCGATATAGTTTTTGGCTTCATCAAAATATTCAATTGCTAGATAAATAAGTCCTTTGAGCTCACCAATGGTTAAGCGCCCCCATGCACTAGTTTCGTCAAAAGTGATGCCAATTAATTCTGAAATAGGCATAAAATTATCTTCTTCACTATCTTCGAGACGATCGACAAGATCTTTGAGTTTTTGATCGTCTAGTTTGTGAAGATTTAAAATATCATCTCTAAATTGTAGCGCCTTATTATTATTGTCCCAGATAAGATCATCAACAGGGTAGATCTCTGAGTAGTTTGGAACAATTATTCTACAAGCGCTTGCGCCTAAATGATTGTAGTCTGCAATATAAACTTCTTTTTCTAGAGAAGTGAATATTTGCATTAAGTAAAAATATTCCTCTTTTGTTGAACCTGAAAAATCCCATTCTTTGTATTCAAAGTCTGTTTTTTGACTAAAAAACTTCCAAGATATAATTCCAGTTGAATCAATGAAATGATCAATAATATTATTATGTTCTTGAATCGCATATTGATTAAAAGTCGGAGCAGGCATTTCATTAAGGCCTTCAAAGCTACGCCCTTGCATCAGTTCAGTTAAAGTTCTTTCTAAGGCAACCTCAAACTTTGGATGTGCACCAAAAGAAGCAAATACTCCCCCTGTGATTGGGTTCATCAGGGTTATATTCACAACTGGAAATTTTCCGCCCAAAGAAGCATCTTTGACTACAATTGGATAACCTTTTGCCTCAAGCTCTTGAATTCCATCCCATATTTTAGGAAATTTCTTTAAGTGAGCTTGAGGTATGTCTGGTAATGTAATTTGATCGTAGATAATTTTATTTTTTACAGCACGTTCAAATATTTCAGATAGACATTGTACTCGCGCTTCATATTTAGAGTTTCCTGCACTCATTCCATTACTAACAAAAAGGTTACCAATGATATTAACAGGAATATAAATAGGCTTTTGATCAGACTGTCTTGTAAACGGTATTGAACAGACGCCTCGTGAATAGTTTCCTGAATTTGTATCAATAAGATGACTTGCACGTAATTCTCCTGATTCATTATAAATATCTAGAAGATATTCATCCATAAGCCCCTTAGGGATAGAATCATCATCTGGAATGGGAAACCATTTCTCATTAGGATAATGTACAAAATCAGCAGAAGATATTTTCTCTCCTAAAAAATAGTCTGCATAAAAGTAATTACAACTTAGCCTCTCTAGATATTCTCCGAGGGCAGAACATAGAGCAGCTTCTTTAGTTGCTCCTTTTCCATTAGTGTAGCAAAGAGGGGAATGTGCATCTCTAATATGTACTGACCAAACGTGGGGTACAGGGTTTCTCCATGAAGAAATTTCAATTTGAATACCTAGTGATGATAAAATGGCGGTCATATTTTTAATGGTTTCTTCTAAAGTACAATCTTTACTTAAAATAGCTGTTTGAGAGTTTTTTTGTGTGAACTCATCAAAAGTTAAATCTTTATCTACACCTAAAATATCTTTAACAGAGATAAGAAACTCAGGAGATTGTTGAATCGTTTTCTTAACAGTACAACGATCTATAGAACTCATAATTCCTTTTCTGTCTTTTTCATTAATTGACTCAGGAAGAGAGACTTCAATTTTAAAAGTTTGCTTATATCTATTTTCGGGATCCACAATATTATCTTGTGTCACACTAATATCATCAGTTGGAATATTTCTAGTCTTGCAATAAAGCTTTACAAAGTATGCTGCACACAAAGCTGAAGATGCCAAAAAATAATCAAAGGGCCCCGGAGCTGTTCCATCACCTTTATATCGGACAGGTTGATCAGAAATAATATTATAGTCATCAAATAAAGCTTCTAACTTTAAATTATCTAAGTATCTTACATTAATTTTCATGCGCTTTTATTAGCATTTTACTATGGTAACGCACAGCCAATATCAGGATTTTATGTAAAAATGTAATATTTTTGCTACACTAATAACTCAAAAAAGGGACTTTATGAATAAAGATAAGCTTTTAATATATGCTTGTTGGTTATTGGCCACAATATCAATGCTTGGGAGCTTATTTTTTAGCGAGATTATGCAATACCCTCCATGCACTCTATGTTGGTATCAAAGAATAGCGATGTATCCATTGGTGATCATTTTTTTCTTAGGAGCAACGGAAAATACAGCTATTACCTT
>CATLVU010000061.1 GCA_950061135.1 uncultured Oligoflexia bacterium | reverse complement strand
GGAAAACCTGAAGCCACTGAATTAGCAAAAATTTCTGATCAAGGTAAGGTTTGGCATAGAATGGGTGATGTAGGATTTTTGGATAAAGACGGAAAAATTTGGTTCTGCGGTCGTATGAAGCATGTGGTTTTTGACGGAAAGGAATTTTTCTATCCTTCTCAAATAGAAGCCATCTTTAACAAGCATTCAAAGGTGAAAAGATCGGCACTCGTGCAAAATTTGGAAACGAAGCAACCTGTTGTTATCGTCCAAAGGAAGGATAATAAACCAGATCTAGAACCCATGTTATTGATGGATTTAAAGAACTTGGCGAAGACTCATGAGGTAACAAAGAAGTTAAGCCTTTTTGAGGCAAGGGCCGATCTACCAGTAGATGTAAGGCATAATATAAAGATAGATAGAGAACTTCTTTCAAAAGATGTTAGGGCATGAAGAAGATCCTTATCACTGGAGCAGGTGGGTTTTTAGGATTTGAAATAGCTAAGCTATTAACAGAGAATAAAAATTTAAAAGTCATAAATATATCAAGAAGCCATCATGTGAAGCTTGATGAAATTGGTGTTGAAACGATTAAGTGCGATATTTCAAACAAAGAGCAAGTGTCACAGATTGACTTAACTGATGTGGAAGGTATTTTTCATGTTGCGGCCATTGCAGGAGTTTGGGGAAAGGCATCAGATTTTTATAATGTGAATTTTCTGGGAACAAAAAATCTGGTAGACCGTGCTATTGAGAGCAATATGAAGCATTTTATTTATACTTCAACTCCCTCTGTAGTATTTGGAAAAGATGATATTATAGCTGGTGACGAATCTCTCGACTATCCAGAAAAATACTATACCGATTATGCTAGAACAAAATCGATGGCCGAAAAATATGTAAGATCTAAAAGTTCAGAGAGCTTTAGGACAATTAGCATCAGGCCACATCTTATTTGGGGACCTGGTGATCCACATTTAATTCCTAGGTTAAAACAAAAAGCGATGAATAATAAACTTAAACAAGTAGGAGACGGTGAAAACCTAGTAGACATCATATATGTCGAAAATGCTTCACTTGCTCATGTACAAGCTTTTGAAGCATTAATAAAAAGAAATATTGGCGGACGTTGTTATTTTATTGGGCAAGAAAATGCTATAAAACTATGGGGATTTATTAATCAAGTTCTAGAAAAATCTAATCTTAATCCTGTTCAATCTCAAGTAAGTGAAAAATTAGCTTTTAATTTGGGTTATGTTTTTGAAAAGATATTCTCATTTTTTGGTATTCAAAAACCGGAGCCGCCGATGACACGTTTTGTGGCCATGCAATTAGCTAAGTCTCATTATTTTTCTCATGAGGCTGCTAAAAATGACTTCGATTATAAAATCAAGTACACAATTGAAGAGGGCCTAGAGCGTACCTTTGGTTAACAAGAGGGCTTTTTTAGCATCTACTAGACCTGAACCAAAAAACCATTCATTGTTCAAATCATAAGAAGACTCGAGTAGAATTTCTATGGCCATTTCAGGTGTAAGTTTAGGATTTACTGAAAACATTAAGGCCAGAACGCCTGTTACAATAGGAGCAGAATAAGATGTTCCATTACCCCGTCCATAACTACCATCTCTATTAAGGTGATAAACATCTTCTCCTGGTGCTGTAATATCAACAAAGTGTCCTGTATTAGAACCATAACGACCGCCAGCTGCATAATATCTATTATCATCAAAGTCAGAAGCTGCAACAGCTAAAATTTCTCTTTTATCTTTCCATTTTGTACGCCAATTTTGATTACCACCCGCCCAGACTACTACGGCACCTTTTTTATAAGCATATTTAGCAGCGCTATGTGAGGACTTATTATTTACACCAGTCATACTAACGTTAATAACCTTTGCACCTTTATCCGCTGCCCACCTTATACAACCTAGCATGGCACTGGTTGGAACACCTCCTTTGGTGGTAACTATTTTACCTGGTAGAATACTAACCTTAGGTGCAATTCCTTGTGAGCCTATAGTTCCATTACCTGCAGAGGCAGCAAAGCCTGCCACAGCAGTTCCATGATTTGTATTAGGCGAAGTATCACTGTCATTGTCAATAAAATTATGTCCTGATAAAACTCTGTTGGAAAACTGCTTAAGTTGGTTATTTATTCCTGAGTCACAAATAGCAATTACTGTATTTTTATTACCTTCTGAAACTTTCCATGCTTCATAAGCATTCACTTTTTGAAGGTGCCAATCATTTGCACTTATCGAGTTAAACATTTTATTTTCTGCGATAGGTTTATCAAGATAAGTGATTGTATCTTCTTCTATATATGAAAAGACGTTTAATTTTTTTAGTAATCTTAATTGCTTATTATTTAATTTTACTTTCCAACTATTAAGATCAACATTGGATAATACTTGGCCTATTTGCTTTTTTTGATAGGGTGTTAGATTTGTTTTGAATTCTAGTAAATAGGTTTTCATATCTTCGGCTCCAAAAGCTATATTAATCATCACAAAACTTATTACTAAGCTAATAATTGAATTTTTCATTTTTTATCTCCAAATTTTTTCAATAAGGCTGTATCGGTTTTATGAAGTTTGTTAGTGAGGCTACCAATCGAATAGGAAGGCATTTCCGGATGTCTTGTAACTCATTAATAAGTTAAGATGAATTCAACCAAAAGGAATAAAATGAAGCTTTTAATTATTTTAGTGATGCTATTTAGTCAGTCTCTTTATGCAAAATCTATGCGTGTGATGACTTTTAATACAACTTGCTCTGTTTGTGAGAAAGGTAAATTTGATAGTTTTAGTAAAAGAAAATACTGGATTGTTGACACAATCAAAAGAGCAAACCCAGATCTTATTTCAATGCAAGAAGTGTTGTTTCCTCATCAATTACATTGGATAAAGAAAAAGCTTAAAGATTATCATGTAACTTATTATCGAAAGTTTTATTTTCTAAGACATACTGATTCAGCACTTTTTACCAGAAAAGATCGGTTTAGAATTAATCGTTATGGTGGTTTTTGGCTAGGTCCTAGAGGCGGTTGGTTTTCTTTTGGTTGGAAACCGAGACTACCTAGAAGAATTGAGTGGCAAAAATTAGAAGACTTAGATACAGGCCATGAGTTTTATTTTATTGGTTCACACTTTGATAATAAAACAAAAAACAAAGATAACTCAGCTAAAATGTTATTAAAAAGATTTAAAGGAACTGAACTTCCTGTTTTATTTGCAGCTGATACTAATTTGAAACCTAGTAAAGAAGGCTATGGAATTTTAACAAGTTTTTTTGATGATACCTATGATTTAAGCCCTAAGATTACATTAGTTAGAAATTCTGATACAAGTGAAAACGATTCTTGTAATCTTGAAAAAGGTAAGACATTTCCAGAATGTAGAGTAGACCATATTTTTGTTTCAAAAAAAGATCAATGGATTGTCAGCAATTGGGCAGTCGATCAGTTTAAATACGGAAAGAAGCAAAGATTTACTTCTGATCACCGTGCATTATTTGTTGATTTAGAACTAAAGTAAAAGCTTGCCCTTAAAGGTTTATGATCAGAGGTGATTGAATCTGATATAACATTAGCATTTTTGGTAATTAAGTTTTTAGTAAAGATATAATCTAGGTAATGGCCGTTTGGAGATCTAGATCGATCATGGCCATTACTAAATTCTACTTCTTGAAGGCCCATTTTTTCCATATACAATTTCACATTATAAATCTTGCTTTTTGACCAAGTATTAAAATCACCTGCAAAGATAATGGGGCCTTGATGTTCATTAATAATATTTTGAGTTAGTTTTAACTGACCTAAAAGTGTTGAGGTTTTCACAAAGTTTAATGCATGAATATTAATGATTAGAAGTTTTTGTGAATGATTTTTTATAGGGTAGTAGGAAAAGATAAGATTCTTAGGAGTGGTAAAATAAAGTTCTCTTTGAAAACTTCTTTTAAAATCGACAAAATGAGGTTTGACTTTTGAAGAGATTGAAACACCCGTTTTGAGTTTTGATCTAGTATAGATAAAAGAAACAGCAGTATAATTTCCCCAATTTTCAAGTTTGTAAAAATTTTCAAGTTTTTTAATATTTAAACTTTCTTGAATTAATAGAAAATCAGTATTTTGAGAGTACACAACGAGTTCATCTAGAATATTTTTATTTTGAAGCTTTTTAACATTCCAAACTAAAATATTGATATCATCAGGGTCAATGCTTTGGTACTCAAATTGATTATACTCAATCAGGCTATTTTCTATTTTAGGAATCCAAAAAATAGGATTTGCACCTGAATGAAGTGGCGTAAGTACAAAAAACGCTATAAGCAAAAAACGAATAAACATTTATAAATTATAGGTTTTTCACAATCTCTTGGTCAAAATAATTAACACTCATTCCTGCATCAACAACGATATTTTGAGCATTTATACCACTTGATAGGTCTGATAATAAAAATAATGCAGTATTTGCAACTTCGCTGGTTCCTAAATTCTTTTTTCTAAGAGTTAATTTTTCTGCATAAAGATAATTTTCAATATAATTTGGAATACCTGCTGAAGCTGAAGTCTTTAAAGGTCCTGCCCCAATCGAATTAACCCTTATGTTTGAGAATTCACTAAACGCTTTAGCTATATAACATACTGAATTTTCAAGCATAGCTTTAATAGGTCCCATATAACCATAACTTGTGGCCTTGGTATTAGAGATACTAATTGTAACAATAGATGAATTAAGATTGAAAATATCTCTTAGTTCATTACAAACCTGTGTTAATGAAAGACAAGAAATTTGAATCGCCTGCTGGAAATTGGCCAAACTGGTATCTAGAAAATCTTTTTGGCCTGGATCAAAATTAGCAAAAGCAATGGAATGAACAAGGCCATCAAGCTTATCTGTATATTGAGAAATATTATCTTTAAGATTTATTAAATCTTCTTGCTTTTCAACATCACAAACAAAGTTAAAACTTTCAGGTAATAGCTTTTGAATTTTATCGCAATGATCTTTTGTCTGACCCGACAATATTACTTTAGCTCCATTTTCTATTAAGGCCTTAGCAATAAAATAGGCAACACTTTTTTTATTAGCAACTCCCATAATATAGAATACTTTATTTTCAAGATCTTTCATTATTCCTCAATTAAATTACAGACGTAATCAATGATAATTACTTTTTTACCATCTTGATTTTTTCCGATTGATCTCAAGTAAAACGCATCTTCCATACTCTCTATTAGCTCAGTACTTGTGGTGATGACATCGTTTATAGAGCAGAGTTGTTTGAATTTACAGTTTTTGATTCTCGAGACAACAGCAATTTTATCACTCAATGATTTTTTATGTAGTGTTGCCATTAAGGCTGCACCAGATTGAAAACAATGTTCAGATAATATTACTCCAGGGACAACAGGACGAGCTGGAAAATGACCCTTGAAAAAATCGAAACGATCATTAAATGTAATTTGGGTAGTCAGTTTATCGTCTTCAAACTCGATTATTTTATCAATAAATAAGAATGGTTCTCGTTGTGGAATTAATTCTTTTATATCCATAATTTATAACCCACCACTAACTTCTAGAGAAGTTCCAGTAATATAACTAGCATTCTCAGAGGCAAGAAATAAGACAGCATGGGCCACCTCATTAGCATTTCCAAAGCGTTTCATTGGGACTTGCGAAGTATATGATTTAACTAGTTCTGGATCAAGGTCTGAGACAAGTTCCGTTTCAATAAAACCAGGAAGAACATTATTCACAGTAATTTTTCTTTTAGCTACTTCTTTAGATAATGATTTACTCATTGCGATTTGTCCCGCTTTTGAAGCAGCATAATTTGCTTGTCCTGGAAGTCCTAGTGCTCCACCGATAGATGAAATATTTATTATTCTTCCGTAGCGTTTTTTCATCATGGATAAAACAGCAAGTTTCGACATATTAAATGTACCTTTAAGATTAATATCTAAAACAGATGACCATTCATCATCAGTCATTGTTGCTGTTAGATTGTCTTTTCTGATGCCTGAATTATTAACCAGTACATGAATTTGTTCAAAAGATTTATGAATTTCATTAAAAAAGTTTTCGCATTCATCAAATTTTGAAACATCAAATTTATGTAAAAATAATTTGTCACTATTTATATCTTGATAAAAGTCTTCTGCTTTTTTAGTGTTATTAGCGTACGTAGCATGAACTATGGCCCCTTGATCTAGAAAGCTTTTAGTAATAGAAGCTCCAATTCCTCTTGTGCCTCCAGTTACAATAACAACTTGATTTTCAAAACTCATTAGTTTTCCTTTTGTGTGAAAAGATAAGAAGAGACTTCATTTGCCTGAATTACGCCATAATTGGCAGCTCCGAGCCAACCACTCATAATAATACCAACTGAGCCTGCATGAAATAAACCTGGTACATATTTATGAAGATTCATACTGATATCTAATCCTTCAAACTTTGTACCAAAAGATGCTCCTTTTTTATGGTGAGTATACCTTTCAACTGTTAAAGGAGTTGCTGCATCGATATAGTCAATTTTATCTCGAATATCAGGTATAAATTTTTCTAAGCATTCAATCGTCTCATCAATCATTTTTTGTTTTTCTTCTTTGTATTGATACTCGTCTAGTTTTTTCCAATCATCGTAATGACAATTTGTTGAACTAACGATGGCATACTTTTGATTTTCATCAAATGGCCTACCCTCTGGATAATAGATACTGAACGTTCTTGAAGTAATTCTAAAGTCCATTAATGCATCTGTATCAAAAGTAGGGTAGGTAGAAGTGAAAATTAAGTCACCTATATGATCAATTTTACACTCAGGCTTAATGCCTATATAGACTTGGCAAGAAGAACTATTGAGACGAACTTCCTTGGTCCTGCTAATGAACTCCGTTGGTAAAATTTCAGGATCAATCATATTCAAAACGGTAGTTTGCAGATTACCATTTGATACAACTGCCTTGGATTTTATTTCTTGACCCGCAACTACGACACCTTTGGTAACACCGTCTTTAATCAATATTTTTTCAACTTTAGCGTGCTTTTTTATATCTACTTCATTTTTAAGAAGTTCATCTTGCATCATTTTTATAATGTAGTCAGTTCCACCCTTAAAAGTATAAACACCTTTTTTCATAAAATTTGTAAATACAATTCCATAACTTATAGCTGGGTCATCTAGTGTAGATCCATTTGCATAAACAATTGGCTCCATTAAAAATCGCATTACATCATTGCGTCCTGGAAAAAACTTCTCAAATAGTTCTCTGTTAGTCATTGACTGGTCATCGTAAAAATTCATTTGCTCAATATAATTGAAAAAATCAATGACAGTTTTTTCTGGGATTTTAAAAAAATTTGTTAGCTTATTAATGTAATCAGTTTTAGTGAAGTCAGATTCTAAATTATATTGTGGGTTAACAAATCGAACACCTTTTAGTTGAACTATATGGTCTGCAATTTCTTTACTCCAGTAACGGCGGCAAGTTTTTATCATTCCTGCTGGGAAACCATGTAATGAGACGTCAAAAACGTGTTTCTTTCGCTCTCGATAAAACCAAGTAGCAAAGCCTCCTAGCTTATTATGAGCTTCCAGTAATAATACTTTGATATTGTCCTTAGCTAGTCGGTTTGCGGCAGTCATACCTGCAAGCCCACTTCCAATGACAATAACATCATAATCTTTCTCAATTTTGTCTTTAGCTTTATATAACATAGATCAAATTTATACCTTAGATTTATTAAGGGGACAAACCATTTCAGAAATTGATCTTTAACCATTTTCTTGTAAAATAAATTTATCAAAGGATTTTTAATGAAGCTTAATCAAAGCGGTATGACACTAGTTGGCGTTTTAATCGCAGCAGCAATAATGGGAATAATTTCAATGGGAGTTATGGGCCTATTTGAGAATATTAATAAGGGCCAGCGTGATGTAGCAACCGTTGCAGATGAAATGGAAGTCAGAAATCTAGTCCGAATGATCCTAAGTAATGATAATTTCTGTAGAGTCAGTATCGCGGGTGAAGGAGAAACATTATTTCCTAAGAATCCTGTAAAATTTTATAGAGAGGATATAGATGAGGATGAAAACGGTGAAGGACTTGATGTAGAGCTATTTTTTAGTAATCCCGCTGGAAATAAAAGAACAAAGAAAATGTTAAGCTCTTCTGATCCGCAAAAAAGCTTAATTGGGAATTTAAAAATTCAAGAATTAAAATTAATTATGAATAACGGTAGTCCTGGAAATTATGAACCTAGTACTAATCATTATGATGTCGGAATTTTAAAAGTTTTAATGCTTAAAAAAGGCTCTAAAAAAACTAAAAAAGCTGAATTTCCAGTTTATGTCGGAATGAAAACTGATGAATTAGGAGAAACAACGATTGTTTCCTGTTCAAGAGTAGTTGCAGAAGCTCAAGTAAATAAAAATCCAACTCTTTTGGCCATCCACTCTCAAACTCAATCACTAAAAACTGGGAAAAACTATGGGAAGGTTATAGTTATTTAAAATCTAAAGGGGAAAACGGTGCAAGTTCAAATCAGGACTTAGGCTCTGCAGGCTCTTGCTTAAAAGACTTTAGAACAATGACCTTTATGGAGTGTACAGCACTTGGTGGAGCAGGTGGACGTTGTGACTATCAAACCCCAGGAGATCGAAGTTATTGGCTTTCAACCTTAAGTAATAATGAGTCATCAGAAAATGATATGACAAAGATTAAGAAAAAAATTAGTCGTTGCGTAGTCTGTGCTGCTCCTATTAAGGTAACTACCGTTCATAGCCAAACAACATCAATCCCTGATTGCCCTTCTCCAAAGTGGACAAGATTATGGGCTGGATATAGTTTTTTAATGTCAGTAGGTGATGGAGGAGTTCATTCTACTCAAAAGCTTGCTAGCGCAGGATCTTGCTTGAAAGTGCTTAAGACTATGCCATTTATTTCTTGTCAGGGTACAGGCTCAGCTACAACAGGGGAATGTGATTATCAAATGCCTGAAGATAAAAGCTATTGGCTAACATCACGTACAGTGGAAGAAGCATTTGTGCCTGCTTCTGCTATCGGTCTAAGGGCATCTCGTTGTTCAGTTTGTGCCTATGAGTAAAATTACATTTCATCTGGTGCAGTAATCCCAAGTAAAGCTAGGCCGCTATTCAAAGATGTCTTTACAAGGTAACAAAGTGCCAATCGTGATCTTTCAAGTTCTGGATCATCAGAATTTATTACTTTGCATTGGGCATAAAAACTATTAAAAAGTTTTGATGTTTCATATAGATGGCCTGTTAAGAAATGTGTTTTGTTTTGCTTAACACAGTTCTCAATAATATCATTAAAATGAATAACCTTTATCAATATTTGTTTTTCTAATTCATGATCTAATTTTTTAAAATCATTAATCTGAAAACTGTAATCTGCTTTTTGAAGTATTGAATTAATTCTTGCATGGACATATTGAATATACGGCCCTGACTCACCATCAAGCTTTAGCCATTCATCCATATTGAAGACAATTTTTTTATTAGAGTCAACCTTTGTCATTCCAAATTTAATAGCACCTTCTGCAATAATCTTAGAGGTGTTTGAAACTTTCTCTGATGTCCATTGTTCACTATACTTTGTTAAATGAGTTTTTGTGATTGTGTCTTGCATCTGATCAATAAGCTCTTGCAGAGGTACAATATTTCCTTTTCTAGAGCTCATTGCACCATCAGGTAATTCAACCATTTCATATTGTAAATGATAGCAATTTTTGGCCTGCTTATGGCCTAGTTTTTCAAGAACTTTGAAGACTTGTTTAAAATGTAAAGATTGTCTGTTGTCTACGACATAAATATTTTTCTCAATATTAAAATCTTCAAATTTCTTTCTAGCTAACTCGACATCTTTAGTTGCATAAAGTCCAGTTCCATCTGATTTTAAAAGAAGACAAAAGCCTAGTTTGTCATCTTCTAAATTCATTCCAATTGCGCCTTGATCTTTTGTTAACTTATCTTGTTCATAGAGGCTTTTAATATATTTAACAGATGAAGCATCTACATCACTTTCCCAATACCATTGATCAAACTTTGTTCCTGTCCAGTCATAAATATTTTGCATCAACTCTACTGACCATTGTCTTGTCTCTTTCCAAAGTTCAAAATATTCACCATTACCAGCTTCTATCTGTTTAAGTATAGTAGTCATTTCGCTTTTTACTTCAGAGAACTGTTCTGTTTCTTTTATTTCTTCGAGGTAAAGATTTGCCTTGGAATATAATTGTCCAAGCCATGCACCTTTTCTGTTTTTAGGAGGGAGCTCTTTATTGATATTCTTATAATACCATAGACATTTAGCAACATGCGTTCCAACATCACCAGGAAATGTTGTTGAGATTGTTTCAATTCCAACATATCGGTAGAGCTTAACAATCGCATCTCCAAGACAAAGATTTCTCATATGTCCCACATGTAATTCTTTGTGGGTATTGGGTTGTGAGTATTCGATCATTGTCTTTTCTGATTGTTCAATAATATTTTGATTAAATATTATTTGAGGATCAATCATTTTTGCTAGTTCAACAGAGTTGATATAAAAATTTAAATAAGGACCAAATGATTTTGCCTCTATAACTAAGTTATTTTTTTTAATTTTTTCTTGAATCTTATTTGCAATATTAGCGGGAGAATCTTTTAGCGCCTTTGCATATTGAAAACATGGGAATGCTATTTCTCCCATATTTTCTTTTGGTGGTAGTCCTAATTGATTATATATTTCTTTTTTGTCTGCAGTTATATCAAGAGAAGATAGCGCACTGAGTAATATGTCTGCAATTTCATTTTTTAGAGGGTTATGTAATTTAAAGTCCATTAATTCAAGCCTTTATTTCTAGTTAATTCAGTAGCATACTATTAGTAATGAAAAATGTTAATATAATCTCATTAGTAATTATTTTCTTTATTTGCTCTCCAGTACATGGAATTGATAAAAAAGTATTCACTGAAAAAGAAATGAAAGAAACCTTAGATAATGATTATCTGGACCCTGTTATTTCCTTTAAATATGAGAGAGGAAGCTATTTAATCTATGATTGCCAAGATAAGCACTGGATTTGCAGCGGTAGCTTAGAGTTTAAAAGATGTCAGGATTGGAAAAAACAAGCAGATAAAAGAAATGCTAAAAGCTATCAATGCGTTGCAGTTAAAAGATATAAAAATATCTCTAGTTGTGTTGATGCCCAATATGCTCAGGTTAATAAAAATCACGATATTAGATTTTGCTTAAGCGATGCTACCAAAAAAATCGAAGTTAATTTTTAAATTTATCAGTCAGTTTCTAAAAATTTAGTCATAACAACGTGAGTTCCAACATCAGCAATTTCAAATTCTTCTGAAACCTGCTCAAACCCCAGACTTTTATAAAAACCAATTGCGCCGACTCTGGCATTACACCAAACCCTTTGTATGTGGTTGTTTTTAATCATTGGAAAGCCTGTTTTTAGCAAAGCAGTACTAAAGCCTTTACCACGAAACTCTTCTAATGTGGCCATGCCTCTTAGTTGAAATTGAAATGGGTCTAAGATTTGTTCCGAGTTTTTCATGTAAAAAGAAGCGATACTGACTAATTCGTCATTTACAAAAGCTCCTAGATGAAAAGTGTTTTCTTCTTCATCACCATTAAAATAACATTCAGATAGGGGTTTTCCGGGTCTAAGTATTTTTGATCTCAGGGGATAAGTATCCTGAGCTTCGATTTGTTTTATTAGCATGGGCCCATAGTACTGGAAACTTTTTCAATGAAAAGATGCCTTGTGTTATATTTTTCTCATTAAAATCTCTCCACCTATTTTTGAAAGTGTTTCAGAGAAAACCTCAATGATAAGATCTGGTATTTTGGTTTTTTTACCTTTCCAGTATGAATGGGCATAAAGAACACATTGATTATTAATTTCTTTGATTTCAAATTCCCCTTTAAGTCCATCGAACAGGCCCGTTGGAAATAAAAAAGGGTATTTTCCTTCTTTAGTAGGTCTATCTACAATAATGTAGATAATCATAGGGTAAGGTAAAAGTGTATGATCGGCCCTAAGTGTCAAGAGTCTTGATTTTGGATTATATGAAGAGCTTTTGATAAAGCTAATCCATGTGGAATATAACTCAAAGTTAGATATAACCCTTATTGCTTTATAACATTTTTTAGGGACAAGAGCGGCTGCTTTGAGCTTGAATTCTTGGCCAGAGTTTTTAGTCTCAACCTCAGATAAGGCAAGGACTTTTTGTTGACTTAGATATTCCTGTTGCGTGTTATTAAGTTTCCATTTAGATGTAATGAAATCTAAAACTCCTTTATTCAATGGGCCTGCGTAAAGGACAAAAGAGAGAAAAATAAATAAAAAAGGTACAAAACGATACATCTATTAGATGATATTTGACGCAACATGGCTTTTCAAGCTTAATTACCATCTTTAGGCTAAATACTTGAAACTGTGATAAAAAAGGAAAATAACTCCCATGGCGGTTAAAGAAGTTAAACGTAAAGGTAAAAAAATAAAAGAAGCCGAAATTGAGGCAAAAGATCAAAGATGGCATTGTCGAAATCGTGTGACATTGGTTTTTGGTTCAAATGACGTAGAGGAACTCGATACATATATATACACCAAAGACTCTCTTGATTTTAAAACAGTTCAATTTCATCAAGCAAAATCAAAGGCGATTGAAGAAATCTTAGACAATTGTATTGATGAATTTTACAGAGGCCATGTTACAGAGGTTAAAACGACTTTAAGTGAAGATGGAAAAACCGTTACCGTACAAGATAACGGAATAGGCTTTCCACTGACAAAAGTACAGATGGTCTATTCAGAGTTTAGAACTGGTTCTAAGTTCAAAGATATGGAAGTTGATGAGAAAGGATACCTTCATAGAACATTAGGACAAAACGGTCTTGGTGCAGCGGCCACTTGCCTTACAAGTGATGAATTTAAAGTAACTGTTAAGCATTATAATAGTAAAAAAGAGCAGACTTTTACTTTTGTTGACGGTGCTCTAAAAATTAAAAAAACTCGTCCAAAGCCTTTTAAAGGTGCAAGTGGTGTTAAGATTCAGGTAACTCTTGCAAAAGAAGTTTATAAAAATAATGTAATTGATGAAGAGCTACTAAGAAAAAGAATTATTGATTTAGCTTATAATAATCCAGGTTTAAAATTTCTTTTTAATGGTGAAAGCTATCTTTATAAAAAAGGACTATTTGAATTAGCTCAAAGAATTGATGCTGATAATGCTCAATTAATTGGTGATGATAAATATACTTTTGATGGTGTTAATGCAAAAAAGAAAAAATACAAAGGTCTTTATGATGTATCTGTTGCTGTTGTTTTAAATGCAAAGAGTGAAGAGCGTGAAAAATTTATTTCTTTTGTAAACTCAACTCCTACTTTTGATGGAGGCTTTCATCACGACCGAGTTAAAAGGCTCTTTATTAATATTATTAAAGACAAACTAGAGCGTGAAGCTAAAAAAGCTAAAGTGACTTTGGTTGATAATGATATTTTAGGAGGAATGACTTTTGTCATTGGTGTTATTATGCCAAATCCTCGTTTTGAATCTCAGACAAAAAGAAAACTTGTTCGAGATAATAATTTTGATAAGGCGATTGAACAGTTTATGACTAAGTATATGGCCAAGTTTATGCGAAATAATAAAGATTATCTTGAGCATATTATTGAAAGAGCAAAATCGAGAGTTCGTTTTGCAGCACTTAAGGATGCTTCCAAGAAAGGTAAAAAACAAAAAAAACAACGAGTAGAAAAATTATTAGACGCTAATGAGAGAAAGAAGCGCGATAAATGTACACTTTTTATCTGTGAAGGAGATTCAGCGATAGGGGGGTTAAGATCTGCAAGAAATAAGCTTTACCAAGGTGGAATTGCACTTAAAGGTAAGCCTATGAATGTTTCTCAGGCAACAATTAAAGATGTACTAAATAATCAAGAATTCTCAGATATCATGGCATCTATAGGACTTGTTATCGGACAACCAGCTCAAATGGAGGACCTTAGATATTCTAAGATAGTTTTTCTAGCTGATTCAGATGTTGATGGTGGACATATCAATACCCTTTTAACAAATTTCTTTTTTACTTTTTGGCCCGAACTTTTTGAACAAGGGGCAATTCAAATCGCAAAAGCGCCACTTTTTGAAATCATTACCGACAAAGAAACAATGTATGCGGAGAGTGATGATGAGCTTGAAAGTATTAAAAAGAAAAAAGGAATTAAGATAAAAGAAATTCAAAGAAACAAGGGACTGGGGGAAATGAGTCCACAAGCATTTAAATATGTCTTAGGACGAGGTGATTATACAAAGATTGCGATTGAAGAGCTATCAGACGCCAAAGGAATGCTTGAAACTTGTTTTGGTAAAGATACGCAACTAAGAAAGAATCTTTTAATCGATGATAATGAAGTAAAAATTAATTTAAAATCAATTTAAGGCCTAATAATGGATCAAATATATTTACATACACTTGATAGTATTCCTTTAGAAAAAATTGTTAAAGATGAGTACCGTACATATCAAATTTACACTTTAATGGATCGTGCTATTCCTTACTTGCGAGATGGACTTAAGCCTAGTCAAAGAAGAATTTTTTTTACTTTATGGAAAATCAAAAAAAAAATTTAAAAATATTGAGTGACACGTTATTAATTTAGACACAGTATATGAATCTTTTAAAAAAACTTTGTCAAAATTTGATCATAAGCTAGGCTTAGTTAACAGCAAGGCAAGACTTAGAATGGTTACAATTTACCAGGTGGCTGCAAAAAATGAAGGCATTGTAGTTGGTACTGGCAACGCCGTGGAGGACTTTGCAATTGGTTTTTTTAGTAAGGGAGGAGATGGACAAGTTGACATTTCGCCTATTGGCGATCTTACTAAAACAGAAGTCTGGTCACTTGCCGAACATTTAGAAAT
>CATLVU010000060.1 GCA_950061135.1 uncultured Oligoflexia bacterium | reverse complement strand
GATTTCGATAGCATTTACAAGAGGTTCAATTTCTTTATGGCAATAGACTATATCTTCTATATTTGTTCCTGAGATACTTGCAATAATAGGAGTTTGTAAATTTTCTTGATTTATTTTTGTATTCAAAACCTTCTTCAAAAATTGTTTTACTTTTTAGTTTGTCAGCTTCGATTACATCTACATTAATTACTATTTTTGTATAAAATATTTCTTTGCTTTTTGTAGATGATAAAAAGTTGTGGCGGCTTTTTGTCTATACTCGACATTTTGAAATGTTACAGGTGAATTGGAAGTACCAATGACAATTTTAAAATCTTCTGTTTCAAATTTTTTCTTGTTCTTTAATTCACTTATACAAGTTTTATAAATTCCAATTTTACCATTTGGGTCAATTCTTTTATGAACCATAAAACTAGGACAATCTTCTGCTTGCACGTTAAATAACAATGAGAGACTAAAAAAGAGTGTCAGGAGAATAAGTTTCATATTTTCTCTTATTTTGTGCTATTGATTCTACAAGTGTAATCGCCATGACAATAAAAACTCCTTGATTTACTGTGGCCATAACTCCTAGTTTTCCTAATGACTTAAAAGTTGATGAATGACGTGCGAAGAACCCTTTTTGGATAATATTCAACGAATCAATCTTTAAGATCTCGCCAATTACTTCATCATCCACAACTCCAAACTCTAAAGCAGCACTTATCAAGTCAATTATCTGTACATTATTATTTGAAAACAATGAGTTTTTGCTTAACCTTGTATAATCGCGATGTAATAACTTAATTCCAAGTCTATAAATTTCCTGAACAGTTAATTGTTCTGTCCTATCCCAAATATTATCACCGTTATAATCAATTTGAACTCGACCTTGATAGGCCAACATTGCTTCTAACGACTCTGAAATAATTTGCGCCATAACTTTTATCTGTAACGGTGTATATAAAAAGTATAACCTCTGCCTTGGAGTAAAATCTTTTAATGCCTCAACTCTTTTTCTATAAAAGCTTGAATTTAGGGATTTAAAATTATCAGCTTTATTTTTATGCCCACTCATTCTCTGAGTACTCTTTAAGTTTTGATAGTATGAATAAAGCTCGTAAGTTTCATTAATTTTTCTTCCTCTTAAATAATCATCTAATATCCCTACTAAAATATAAAACTGAACTGAATCAATATGACCTTTCAATTGTGCTAGTTTTAAAATTTCTTTGTACTGGCGATTATTGAGAAAGTTAGCACTAGGCTTTCCGGTAATTTCTGAATAATTTTTTTTGAAAAGCTGTACAGTTTGCTCGTCTGAAACTTTAGAGCTGATAAACTCACTCTCTAATTGCAGAAAGACTTCTTCAAATAAATCACATCTAAAATAACTACAATTTATTGAAACAGGACTAAAACTTAAACTTTTAAATTCAATATCACCATTAGCTCTAAAAAACTCATTCTGAGCATAACTAGTTGAAAACATGATAAAAAAATAAAAAACAAGTATAAATTTATGCATAAGCTATGTATTTATACCAATAAGCACGCGCCGCATCAACCAAGGTTTAAAATCACTATAAAATCTTCAAAAATCTCAATTTTCTAAGACCCAAATAAACAAATCGAGTATTAAAATGTGCATTAATAACAAATAGGAGGCCGTATGAAAAAAATTATTGGTTCAATTTTATTATCACTTGCTTTTGTAAATGCTCAAGCAGCTACAAATTTAAATACTATTATTTCTCAGTATAAAGAAGATGTAATGGTTCACAATATTGCTCAAGAAAAAGCGTTCGTAAATCTTGTTGCTGACATCAAGACTCAAGGAATCACGACTTCTGAATTATTAGAATATGTTGAAGCAAACTCTACTGCTGATGAATTTCATAATTTTCAAACAGCAATGAGCTTTGGCACACAAAGCTTAAACTCACTTGAAGAGCTTAATACAAACGACCTAGATCTAATTGTTACTCAAACTTTATCGTATACAAGCGCAACAGGTGCATCTTTTAGATCATGTGCTGGTACATCATTTGTTGGTGTTGCTCTATTACTAGGTGGCGTAATCATGGCAGTTCAGGCGATTGATACATTTCAAGAATATGAAGACAGCGACGGACTTTTCACAGGTAAAGACGAAGAGTTACTAGATGAAGCTCAAAGATACACTGTTTTAAGTGTTGTGGGCCTTGCAGCCGGTGCTGCTGTTACTTCTTCTTGTAACTAAAAAAAACCATAACGAAAGAGGAGATTTACAAAGTCTCCTCTTTCTAATTACAACTCAATAATATAATACCTACTTAATCTACCACTTTGGTCATTTCTTTTTTCTTTTAATAAACCATTATTTTTTTCAATCGTTTTAATCGATCCAATATTTTGATCATCACAAGTTAACATTACTTCTTTAAGATTTAGTTCTACTTGACAGTATTTAAGAGCAAGCGCCAACGCTTTGGTTGCGATACCTTTTCTTCGAGAACTAATTTTAATTTCATAACCAATATGCCCACCATAATTTCTGAGCCAATCATTTAATTCATGACGAATAGACATCCTTCCAACATATTCATTATCTGCAATTACCCAAAAGTTTGTTGCACAGATAAGCTCTCCAAGGTTTCGACCTTCTTTCATCTCAATAGCTTCTTGAAAATAAGCTTCAGGACTGGATTTACCATCCCAATCCATTCCCTTCACGCAACCATCATGGCTCATTTCATTATAAGATTCTTTATAACTTTCCCAATATTCCTTAGAAGGCATAACCAACTTTACATACATAAACTTATTTTTTACAAGCTAAACTCTTTGGTCAACAACTTTCTTGCTCAATGACTTCAAAGGATCAGCATCATCTGATGACGAATATCTAAATTGACGTTATAATTTAGCCTACAAAGTTTTGTAATACTAAGTAACTGTACCTAGGTATTTTTCTCATTTTAAGAATGTTTATTAATTTTAACAAACTAACGATGAATATTAGCCTTTAGTTTTTTTCTTTTTCATAGTATTTAATTCAATTGAACGATATTTTAGCTTCTCTTGTCTTCGACCACGACTTGTAGCGGAACTGGCGTGACTTTTTCCTAATTATCCAATAAGGAATCTTTTAAGAATTCATTTATCATAATCAGGTTCTGTTTTTGTAAAAATGGAAAATGTCCGGTTTCTTTTACTGGGAACTCAATTACATTCTTATTTAATTCTTTTATTTCAGAATGAACTTCTGCTGAAAAACGTAGGTCTTCTTCTCCATAGATATTAAAAATTGGAATATCAAAGTTTGAAAATTCATGAGTTAAATCATACTTTCTTAAAAACGAATCATCTAGACTATCAAATGTATCTTCACAAAATGTCTCATTTCCAAATTTTAATAATGACTTTCCTAGTTCAACTTCATTTTTTGAAAGAAAGATATCTTCCATTGGCGATTCATTTAAATCTAGTTCATCCAATTTGTTATAATATATGTCATACCAATGCTTTGTATTTAATCCAGTACTCATTAAAACAAGAGCCGAGACCTTATTTGTATTTTTGGCCGTGTAAGCTGTTGCAAGAACACCTCCCCAAGAATGCCCGAGCAATATTACATCTCCATCTTGATTGTTAACAACTTCACCTAACTCACTTAAAAGATCATCAATTTTAACAGAAGAACCTCTAAGTTGATCATAGAATATACAAGTAAAGCTCTCTTCTAATACACTAAAATATTTGCCTAAATAATCTTTAAAACCTGGCCCTCCATGTAAAAATATAATTGTTTTTTTCATAATTTTATCCAATATCTTCTTTTATCTTTCTCACCTTGAAATTCTAATATATTTTCTAGCACACCACCATTACGTTCAATAGTTTTGATGGAGCCAATATTGTCATCATCACAAGTGACAAGAACTTTTTTAATATCTTGAAGATTCAATTTAATATAGTTTAACGCTTCCGACAGTATTGCCGTTGCGTATCCTTTTCTTCTAAAGGTTGGAACAACTCCATATCCTATGTGACCTCCAACTTTGAGTAAGTGATCATTTAGTTCATGACGAATAGAAACTCGCCCAACAATCTTATTATTTTCATCGAATGCTAAAAAGAAAGTACATGGAACATGTTCTTTTGGTATTAAATTTCCCTTAGAAAGCTCTGGTAATATTTTTACATAAGTTTCAAAGCTTTCATGTCCCAAGGATTCCCAATAATGAAGAAAATCAAAATTCTCTTCCCATAATTCATTTAAAGCTGAGTAAAACTCATCCTTATCAGCTAAAGTTAAATGTCTCAGAATGACTTTTTTCATTTTTACTAACCATCTGGCGTAACAGCTTGTCTAAATTTCTTTTAATTCAATCACTTATATTACATATCCCAAAGCTAAATCAAGTCAGGTAATTCGCTTTACAATTACTAGTAAAATCAATAAGCTACAGCATGCCCGAACTACCCGAAGGAAGCGTTCCAATGGGTGTCTACATCAGTATTAACAATCACTTAGTTTTAATTTTACCCTGAAGCGAGCCTTGTCTATTTCACTTAATTTCATTCGAGTTCATTTAATCTCATCCAAGATTATTAAACTTAAAACGATCTCTTTTTGAAATTGGAATTTCAACTCCATCAACGACTTTATAAGAATAGCTTGAGTAATTCCCATTTTTTATTTCCATTAGAAATTCATCTTTAGTCATCACAATTTTTTTATTAAAATCATAAAACAATATATTTGCACCAGTTCTATTTTCTTGAATTTTTATGACCATAGACTTTGGGACTCTTTTAATGAATAAATCTCCTTTGAATTTTCTATCATCATCAGGATCAATAATTAGTTCATTATTTTTTAGTGTCTTTAAAAGAAATTTAAATAGTTCATCTCTTGATTTTGCCTTCTCTCCATATTTTCTACCGACTGAGTTATTCCACAAATCCATATTTTCAGATTCAGGATGTGCAGATGATGAATCAGAGAAAACCAATTCTTGTAACCTTCCAAATTTTTCAGCGACATCTTCGCTATATTCCATAGTATAAACACCACTAACATAAGCATGTCTTAGAGCATCGACATCATTATCTTGAAATCCATTAGAAAACTCATTAAAGCTTCCATCCTCATTTCTTGGAAGCTTTCTAAGCTTCTTGTCAATGTGTTCGTAAATTTCTAATTTGGATTCATTTTTTAAGGTATAAATCTTGAACATACTGAAAAGCCTTTTCCAATACAAGTAATATTCCACATGCTATTACGAGCAAAGCCAAAGAAAAGTATAGGATACTATTAAGAGTATTTTGATAAATTAGTACATTTGAAATTATGGCCAAAATCATTATTGGTACTAATAAAAGCTGATTTTTTCTTGAACGAAAAATTGACGAAAATACATATCCTATATTTATTAGCAATGCTAACAGACTCCACTTAATGTAAGCAATAATTCCAGAACTGTGATATGCTTCTGCTCCGCTAAGCTTTAATGAGGCTACAAAATATATAATTGCTAATAATAGATATATTTTAAATATGAAATTTTTCTTTATCGCGTTCATCATATTAGGAAGCCAAATCTAATTCTTTCTCAGCAATCCATAAATCAAGACTCGATTGAAGGTTAAGCCACATTTTGGGGTTTGTTCCAAGAAGCCTAGAGATAAGAATTGCAAACTCAGCAGACATGGCCCTTTTCCCTTTTATAACTTCTGATAGCTTTGTCTTCATCGTAGATTCTTTTACTTTTCCAGAAGTTAATTCCGATAAGTCTTTAGCAAATTGCGATTGAGTAATACCGTTTTCATCAAGAAATATTTCCTTTAAAACAACTCCTGGACTTGATGGCCTTCTTTTTAATTTACCTCTTTTTATTTCTTTCATTATTAACCTCTATGGTAATTTTCCACTTTTACCGATTTAAAAACATTATCTTCAAAAATAAATGTGATTCTCCAACCTTTTACTTTGTTAATATCAATAGCGAATCTACCTTGAAACTCACCTTTTAACTTATGCAGTCTTAAATCAGGAGGAAAACCTTTAACTTTTAAATCTTCCAAAGATTCAACATTATCCATAATATCTAAAAGCAAGATTGCTCTTTTTAAAAGATCCTGTGGTAACTTTTTACACTCACCATCTTCAAATATTTTTTTCGCTTCAGCGTTACCGTAAGATTTAATCACTGCACAATAGTACTGTGTTACCGTAATAAAGTCAACAGAAAAACACAGTCGGAATGAAATTCTAAAATCATTGAAAAATTCAATAATTTCATATTGTTATGCTACAAATACCAGAATTATAGAGGCATTTACAAAACACAATAAAAACAATAGCTTATAATCATGCCCGAATTACCCGAAGGGAGCGTTCCAATGGGCATCTACATCAGTATTAACAATCACTTAGTTTAAATTTTTGCCTGAAGCAAGCCTTGTCTATTTCACTTTATTTCATGTAGATTCATTTAATCTCATCTATACAGTTAAGCTTAAATCATCGCATGATCCCTAATACTTATTTTAATAATGACACCAAAAATTTTAAATTTAAGACATTATAAAATAAGGTACAAGAAGATCTTATCCAAACTCTCTCAACACTACTTAAGTACATCTTTAGCTCTAGAGAAGATGATATAAATCCGATAAGTTATTAAAAATAAAGGTCGTTCTTAATGATTATAGAATGTAAGTTCTGCGATTCAACATACCAAGCAAGCACAGACAGAGATAAAGAGGTTTGTAAGTTTTGTGGTAGCCCAATTCCTAAACTGGAAGCGCATAAACAGTCAATGAGAGAATACCTATCTGAAAAACTATTAGGTCTAGCATTTATATCTTATATATTACTAGGATTCTTACAATTTTTTTCAATTATGGCAGGACTAAAGTCGTGGCTAGGAATTCATTGGATTCTTAGAGGCATTTTAGCTTTCATAGTTGCCTACATTCCAATTCTTGGCCCAGTAACTGGTATAATGGGAGCAATAAAAGGTTGGAATTGGAGTATAAGCACTTCCATACTTTTATTTACATTTCCTTACGTACTTGGGTTGGTTTACGTTACCTTTAATGGGTTTAAAAATATTTTAAGCTTGAAAAAAGAGAAAGATTTCGAGACTCATGCTAGAGATAACAATATAAATCAAAATATTACAGAGAGTGATAATTTAACAAGTCCTACAAGAAATCCCCGTAAAGAATTTATTGATAAATACAAACAGAAAGATAAACAAAAATATATGGAAAATTTAACTCATAACTGGGTGGAATGGATTAATGCGCTTGAAATAGGTTTTAATGAAAGCTCAATTACATCAAATAATTTTCCCGAAAAAGAAGTTTGTTTTATTCCTGTTGATATTGTTGATAAAAAATGGAAGGAATTAGATAAAATAACATACCAAACATTTGAATTTCTTCGCAATAGAATAGATTCGAGGCACGAAATAGATGTCTCAAGGCTATCAGAACTCCCCCTTGATCATCTACTTTCAAAATTTTCAAATATAACAATTCCAAAAGATTCCTCACTGATTGCTAAATTTAGAGGGAATAAAAATGCAAACGTCGTAGATATTTTTCAAAAGAGAAATGGAGAACAACACAGAGCCTTTTCTGAAATATATGTAGAAGATAATATCAATGGATTGATTGAGATTATATATTTGGCGTACAAGTTACCTGAAATTAACATCTATCATAATCGCTCTCAATTTGAGCGAAATAAAATAATATTTGATAAAAATGATCTTAGTCTGACGATTAATAATAACGGTATTTATTACTTATCTCAAAACAGAGACACAAAACAATTGCCAAGACCTTGGGGAATAATGGTTTTTAAATTTAAAGATGGAATTACAGCGGCAATTATATCAGAAGATAGTAATAGAAATATCGTCGAAAGAAACATTGTTATGCAAAACAAGCGGGTAATTGGAGGCGAGACAAAACTCTTAGTCAAATTTATAAAAAACTAATATCATCTATTTGGCAATATCTCTTCTAATGGACAAAATTGTTCTGATACAGAATATCTTTCACAAGCATCTTTTAAAAGATTATATCCTTTAGAATATTGACCATTTTCCGCATAAAAAATCGCCAAAGCTTCTTCGCCTGCCAATCCTAACTTTGAAGCAATTTTTATCATCTCTTCTTCTTTTATATAATAATCTGAATCGGCTTCACTTATTATTCGTTTGCAAAATCTAGCCCTTGTTAGATTGTTTACATCACCCCTCGCACAAGTATCCTCATACAATTTTTGGTCATATTCATCGCCAATTTCAGCAATTAAAAAGCAATTCTGCTCTCTAAAATCGCTAGAAATGCAACTATCATAAAATTTAGTATAAACCTGATTCAAAACATTTTGATCTATTGGAGTTCCATCCTTCGCATTGTTAAAAATCTCTAAAAGTGATCCATAGTTACAATAATTTGATTCAGGTTCTATCTGACAATAGTTCTTAAGATAATAGGTGTCATTGTAAGCTAATCCTGAGTCATAAAGTACTTGGACAAAAAAGCGACATCTTGGAGTATTATCTTTTATAAAGTCATGCATACATATCTCATCAAAGCTTTCTCTATATTTTTCATCAAACTCCTCAATAGAACTAGCAAAAAGAGAATTTGATTTGTCGACCTTTTTTTGGACATGATCTGAAGTTCTTAAATGAGCGCTCTGTGCTTTGTCTTTTTTCTCTTTGATATCGCCTTTATTATTTATCGAATTGATATTATTACTGCTAGGAGTTTTACTATCAACAAATTCTAGTCCTTTTTGATTATTTCCAGAAGTAAAATAAATTACTACAAAAATAACACTTACAATTGCCATAAAGATCAAATATTTTATTGTTTTTTTCTTGCCCACTTTTCCTCTTTTACACTTTATTTATGATAAATATTTCACTCTATTGAGTTTTAAACTTTCTGTAGAACATTAACCCCTAAGATGTACATGATTAAAGCCTTTCTTTAAAATATAACCTTTAGAACACTTCCATAGAGATAGACAGCCACTATCAAGATATTATCTTGAAATACAATTAAAGGTCGCTGATTCGTGCATTTCTTCTATCATTAAATCTTCTTTACTCTAGTCGCAAGTAAACCTCTTTCAGTTTCCTTTACATCCACATTTACACGTTGATCAACGGCTAGATCTGAAAACAAGACTCTATTTTCCTGACAAATAGAGTCTTCATTAAAAAATATATCTTGAGTTTTATTAGAATTAATAAATCCATATCTAAGATCCTAATTAATCTTAGATATTTTGCCATTTATACTTTGATACTTACTCATTTGCATCGTCATGAATCTGCTCAATTGCCTTAAAAAAGACATTAAGATTCACATTATCGTGAGCAAACATTCTATGAAGAGTCTGTCTTGTTGCCCCTATGGCCTCAGCAAATTCAGTCTGACTATTGTATTTGAGGCTATTAGAGATATAGGCTGAAATTAAATCTGTACTTGAGGTAATATCACCATCTTTTACATATTGAGCAATCTCATCAAGAATAAATTGTGGGTTTTCAAAGTTTATCTTCTTATCCATACGATTAGACCGCGTTCATTAATAAAGGAGCTGGAGATTTCTTTAAAAAGCTCATTTCTCTTATTTGTCTAAACGACTTAATAAATTCCTGAGCTTGCTTTTTCGTTTTAGTGGATTCTTTATCTATAATGTACAGTCTAAGCATACTTTCAATATTTTCATCCATATTGGTTGGCTCAGTTCCAAACTTTTCCCACTTAGCTACAGCATTATGAGATTCATTTACAACCTGAGAGGCAAATTCACGAAGTGACATATCAAAATATGTTCTAATAAACTTAATTTGATTTCCTGAAAGCCTTTCCTTCTGATATGGAAGCTCTCTTATTGCATTTTCAGCAACCTTTCTAACATCAATCTTAGGAGACCATTGACCATCAACTAAAAGCATAGTCACATTTTGAAGCTTGATTGGAAAACCAAGGCCATCATATGAATAATTTTTTAATGTTTTTGTTTTCATCTTGTCTCCTACTAAATCCACATCACAGTTATGATGGGGATTAAATTGTCTTCAAAAGAAATAATAATTCTAATTTTCTTCTTATCGAGGTTTTGGCCTTCTATGCAATAGTTCCAATCCTCTCTACCCTCTTCAAACTTATCTTTCTGTTTATTTCTATGCCTATTTCTCTTCTTTTTGCCATCTAGTATATCTAGAACTTCAAGATCATTTATCGTCCTATCAATTTGTCTTTGTCTTGCATGCTTTTTAAATACATATTCAGCATTGGCAATTTTTATTTCTAAAAGATCAAAAAGCTCCTTATCAATTTTCTTTTTTGGCTTTTTTATAGTTTTCACCATTTATCATCCTTCTTATCGGCGTAAACCTAGTTTACATTATAGCATACGTACACTCAGTTTACAAAATATCTTGCCCATGATATCATACACGTGTTGTTTCATCAATATTATCAAGGAGTTAGCCATTCCCGAACTACCCGAAGTCCAAACCATCAAATCGCAACTGAATGAATATATGCCTTTTAAGATTCATTCTTTTTCACGCTCTAACGTTAGCGATTCGATTATCCATACGAAGATAAGCAACCTGAAGGGAAAAGAAATCTTACAAGTAAGTCGTATAGGTAAAATGTTAGATTTTATTCTGGATGATGGAAGACATATACTCTCCCACCTTGGAATGACTGGGGCGTGGGTAATTAACAAAAATAAGATCATACAAAAACATACACATTTACAATTTAAGGGCGAAAGCGATGGGAAGGAATATTATCTAGCTTACGTTGATCCACGACGTTTTGGACATATGTATTTATATGATGAAAAGCAGGCCCAAAAAAAGCTAGCAGAACTTGGAACTGATATGAAAAGTCCTGAGTTTACTTTTGAGTACTTTAAGAGGGCATTACAAAAATATCCTGAGCGCTTATTAAAGGTGACGCTTCTTGATCAAAAACTTTTTGCTGGCTCAGGAAACTATATTGCTAATGAAATTTGTGCTCGAGGAGGTGTCTTACCAAATCGCCAAGTAAAAACTCTAAAAGTCTCTGAGATAAAAAAGCTCTACAACGCCGTTCATCTGGTACTAGATGATTCAATCGACTCAGGAGGGGCAACATTTCAAGGTGGATATCAAGATGCCAATGGAGATAAAGGCGAAGGAGTAAAAGGCCTTGTGGTTTTTTACCAGAAGACTTGCCAGCTGTGCCAAAAAACTCCCGTCATAAAAATAGTCCTCGCTCAAAGGGGAACATACTACTGTCCGAAGTGCCAAAAATAGCTACATTTTTGCCAAGTTATTAAGCTGTGTACCAACACTAAAACGAGTGTAAACTATTGAAATCCCTAATGACCGCGTTTCCCGCTCAGGAAAATCGTCATTCTCGCCGATAATAAATCGAGAGGTACTAATTATGAGAAAATTATTAATTTGCGTAATAACTTTATTCTTTACTACACCTAGTTTTAGCTCGGATTTATCAGATAGATTTAATTCGTTCGCAGAACAAAATAGAGCAGAGTTTGATTCTTTTAACCAAGAATCACAAAGCGCTTTTGATGAACTTGAGAGGGAAAGTAATTTAGAACAATTACAACCCAAAAATATTGTAGACCAAGGCTATGGTCCAACACAAGAAGCGGAACCAAACAAGATTGTAGATAGAGGTTACGATCCAAGAAGTACGAGAGAAACAACAACTTCTGTTATAGACGTAACTGTTTCCCATAAAGATATTCCAATTAATCTGAAAAGCATCTGTAACAGTGAGATAAACAGCATAGATAAATCATACTGTAAGAATCTTCTCATTACAGATATCGCAAAATGTAAATCCCTAGAAGATAAGCAGGGTAAACCATTTTGCATGAAAAAGCTTACCCAAGGTATGCAAAAGTGTTATCAAATAAAGACTAAACGTGAAAAGTCGAATTGCAGAATTAGTCTATCCAAAGAAATTTCTGACGTGAAGGAAATTGTCGAAAACATTACGGTACAAAATCAAGAGCAGGAAGTAGTTGAGGGTGACTGTCCTAATTTAATTGGAAGAAATGAAGGTGAATGTGGAGGCGTGTATTATAAAGCAATGGGACGAAGCTTTGATTCAAGGCTGTCCAAGGCAGTTCAAGAGTCAGGCCCTCAAATCAGGGCTGGTGATCAAACTGCCAGTGGTGCCGTTGATGATAATTAAAGGTTAGGCTTAGCTATATAAAGAACACCATTAGTTCCAGATACAACAACTGTTCCTGAATTATAATAAGGAAATACAGACCATACACCATTAAACTCTGCACGGTCAGAGTTTGGCATTGTATCCATATAACCTACTTCTCTAAGTTTTCCCTTAGATACATCTGTTAAGTCTAAAATTCTAAGCCCTGCTTCGTAATTTGCTTGATAAACATAATTACCTTTTACATACATATTATGATCAATCGCCTTAGTAGAATGTTCATAAGATGCAAAGTGCTTTGGGTCTTCTAAATCAGTTAAATCCCAAATAAAAGTTTTGGTATTAATACCAAATTTTTGCTCATCAAGCTCATCACCTACTAAGAAATAGCTATGATCTTCTGTAAGCCATCCTTGGTGAGTGTATTTAACACCTTCATAAGTAGCAACTGAGATTTGGTAAGGATTAGACTTGTCTGTTACATCAACAATGTTTACTGTGTCTTCATTGCTTGAAACGCAAATTTCTTTACCAAGATAACGAGCATCAGGGCCATTATAAACTACACATTGAACATCATGCGTATAAGCATCCCCATCTTTTCTTGGTACTTCGTAAACTCCCCTTCCAACACAGTTGACAAAAGTTGGTTCAAGAGGATTTTTAATATCCATTATATGAAGACCGCCTGTGCATGTAGAAGTACCTACTGCATATGCATAGCCTGTATCCTCGTTAATAAAAATATTATGAGCATTTCCAAACTTTCTATAATCTATATCACTCTTTAGTTCTTTAACTTTTTTACCATCAAGAGTTCTAAGGATATGTAAGTCAACAACTTGCATTCCATGTCTCCATGCTTCAGAGACTATATATGCATAATGCTTATAGATTTTGATATCACGCCAAGTACTTGACCAAGTTCTTGTCTTTAAATCCGCCAAGTGAATTGGATTGGCAGGGTCGGTAACATCAACAAATGATGTCTTATTATCCATTCCCATGATTGCATATTCTTTATTGGTTTCAGGATCAGTCCATCCCCAAATATCATTCCCTCTTTTTGAAGTAATACCAGAAGTTCTCAAATCAAGTGCTTTCATAAACATTACATTTGATGATGTTGAAACTGCAAACTCTTCAGCCTTAACATTTAAAGATAAAATTAGAATCGATACTAATAATTTATACACATTCACTCCTTGAAATTATAATTCCTTATTATAGCCACGAAATTTCACAGATTGGATTCATGTAAGAAATTATGAGAAATAAATAATACAAGTTTTATGCTTGGCTTTCTAGAATTGTCTATATTAAAGGAGATTACCCAATGAAATTACTCGTGTTATTATTCATGACTCTATCTAGTTATAATATTTTTTCAATGAGCGATATTAAGGCCCATTTTTCTATTAATGGTAAAACCTCACATCATTTTATGTTCATGCCAAATAAGCCTACTAGTATTGAAGTCTTTTTTACTTCAACAAAAACAGGTGAAGTTTTAAAAGACTTTAAAATAATGCATGGAAAGATTATGCATATGGTAGTGATCAAAGATGATCTTTCTGTTTTTAAGCATGTTCATCCATACTTTGATCCGGTTACAGGTAGATTCAATCTAACCATTAATATGCCGTACTCAGACCCTGATAATTTTCATGCTCAAAATACGATTACAGAGCCAGGCATGTATATGATTATGGCCGATGTGGAAATCAAAGGCTATGGAATGAGAATGGGACATATTATGGCCCATGTAATGGGTACAAGTTATGATCAGGAACTAAGTCTTGATCCATTTGATCCAATGACTAATACCATCACTAAAATTCATAGCGAACACGGCAAAAACTATAAATTCAAACTTAGCTATTCAATGGATCAAGGTTGTAACGGTCACTTAATTGAATTTCAATCAGTGCTTTACATTGAAGATGAATTTGGTAATTACAAAAAAGTTAATGATATTCAACCTTGGCTTGGTGAAGGTGCTCACGCAGTTTGGGCAAGTGAAGGTCTTATGAATCATCATGGAATGGGAATGCATTACGCTCATATGCACTCAAGACTTGCTCCAGAAGAAGTACAGGACAAAACAATGTTTTATAGTTTTCATGATAAAAATATTATGAAGCGTGGAACTCAAAAAGCCTGGTTTCAAATTAAACATCAAGATAAGGTCTTAACCATTCCTGTTGTTTTTAATTATGCACCTCAAACTGAATATAGAAACGACTGCCAATAAAAAAAAGGCCTGCTTTATAGCAGGCCTCTTTTTAATTTTTTAAATTTCTGCCGATATCCCTAGGCCTAAACCTAGTCTTCCACCTCTTCTTCGATCATTACCATTATTATACTTGTTTTTCATAACAACTTTAACTGAATGTACTTTTACATTACCACGTAATTTTATCTGCCATTTACCTAAGTCATTACTATAAGCATTAGGTACAAGCTGAATTTGGTTATAAGTATGTACCGCATTTGATCTAAAACTTCCGTATCCTTGAAAAATTGTAGTTGGGTAAGATTCAGAATGACCTGTAACCAAAACGGCCTGAGCTCTTCCTGCTCGCGACTTTGCAACTAGAACAACCTTTTCAAGTTCCATATCAGCTAACTGCAGATTTGGATTTTGCTGCTTAATTAATTTTTTAAGCGCTAATGTATTCTGTCCTTGTAATAATTGTCCATGCATCATTACATTAACAACCTTATTACTTTGTACTTGTTTTTGAATAACAACATCAATACTTCTAACCTTAATATTTCCTCTTAG
>CATLVU010000059.1 GCA_950061135.1 uncultured Oligoflexia bacterium | reverse complement strand
TTTTTTTTCTTTTTATTGGTCTTCTGCCGTTACTGTTTTTTTTCTCATTTAAAATCCTGTTATCATTTTACGAATTCTTTTCATATTTTTCTCTGCAAGCTCTTTGGCTTGGGATCGTCCACGATCTAATATTTTATCAATTTGTGTTTTATCATTCATAAGATTGGTATAAATCTCTCGTGGCCCTGACAAATATTCGTTAACAACTTCAAATAATGCAAGCTTTGCTTCTCCCCATCCAATTCCTTCTTTATAACGCTTTTCGAGAGCTTGAATTTCGGATGGCCTTGCAAATAATTTATACAAGTCCATAATAATTGAATCGTCAGGATTTTTTGGTTCCTCAGGGGCAGAGCTATCAGTTGTAATTTTATTAATTAATTTTCTTAGTTTTTTTTCTGTCTCCCATAAAGAAATTGTATTGCCATAAGATTTACTCATCTTTCTGCCATCAAGTCCTGGTACATAAGCACCAGCTTCTTGAATAAGCTCTTGAGGTTCAACTAAGCAACTAGCGCCATATAATTGATTCGCTCTTTGAGCTATACTTCTAGCAATCTCAATATGCTGAATTTGATCTTTTCCAACAGGAACAATATTCGTATCATAGAGTAAGATATCTGCTGACATCAAAATGGGATAATTATAGAGCCCCATATTAACCCCATGATCCTCATCTGTTTTATTTTCAATATTTTGCTGAACTTTGGCCTTATATGAATGAGCTCGGTTCATATCCCCTTTTGGGGTTAAGCATTGTAGCATCCATGTCAGTTCAAAAACTTCAGGAATATCGCTTTGTTTGAACAGAATAGCTTTATCTAGGTCTAGTCCCAGAGCAATCCAAGTAGCGGCAACGCTATAAACATTCTCTTTATACTCTTTGGGATCACGTATAGAAGTTAATGCATGAGAGTCTGCAATAAAATAAAGTGAACGATCAAAATCCGAATTATTCGTTAGCTCAATTGCAGGCCTTATTGCGCCTAATAAGTTTCCTAAATGTGGTGTACCTGTTGGTTTGATACCTGTTAAAATCGTTTTCATGGCAATATCTTAAAGTGCTTAGAGAGGATTATCCACCTCTTTCTTATATTATTTTAGCTTTATAGGTCCATTACCAATCTGATCGTGAATAACTAATTCATTTTCACAACAAGACTTTAGTTCACTATCAATAAAAGACCTGACATCTGTCTCGGCGCTGCTTGGGTAAATCAAATGAATATTAGGTCCCGCATCAATCGTAAAATATACGGGTAACTTTGAGTCTTGTCTAAAACTTCTAATTTTATCAATTGCTAATAAAGAATTAGGTTTTAATAAAGTAAATGCTTCAGGGCCACTCATCATTAATGCGTGTAAACTCATGGCCTCTGTTTCTAGAATTTGTCCAAATGTATCAAAGTCTCCCTCACTCATAGACTTTAACATCATTTCAAAGTGATGGTTTACTTGCTTGACTCTTCCTTGCTTATAAAAATGCTCATTCATTAACTGATGGCCTGCAGAACTGGATATGCTTTTAGTTTCTCCAGAGATTATCAAAACTGAATCATTCATTTTTTCAAACTTCTGATCATACTCATCAAAACTTACAGCGTATTCGTTATCTGATGTTGGAAATAAAGATTTACCCCACACCGCATATTTTGGAAAAAGCGAACGGCAAGCACTCCCTGAAGCCAACCTTGCGTAAGAGCTAGAAGTTTTAAGGTTCCAATCAAAAAAATCCCCTAAGCAACAACTTAAAGCTGCCATTGATGAAGCCGAAGAAGCAATACCTGCAGAATGAGGAAAGCTATTTTCTGACTTTATAGATAATTCTACTTGCTCTTTAAAATTAGCAGAAACAGAGTCTAAGTATTTTTGAATTTTATTTTTAAATTGTTCATTTTGCTGCCCTTCAAACTCAAAAGACTTCACAATAGTCTTAGCGGCTGGGGTGAACTGAATTTCCATTTCAGTATAACATTTATCCAAAGTCATACTAATAGAAGGATTCATTGGTATTTGTTTTGCTTCTTTTCCCCAATACTTTATAAAAGCAATATTTGAAGGTGCTTTATAGCAAACATTATATTGATTGTTCGACGACATTTTCACTTACCTTAATACTTGGCATTTCAACTTTATATGTTGGTGATTTCAATACAAGATCATCATAAGCATAAAAAGTCTCAAAGCCTTTTTCGTTAAAATACTTCTGGGTCTCTTCAACGCTCTTATTTGAAGTCACAAGAACAAAATCCCCGCCCCAAGCTCCAAGGGACTTAACTTCTCCCCAATAATCAGAGAATAATTGTTTTTTTACTGTTTCCCTGTTGATCACTTTAGAAATTATATCTTCATGTTCTTTAATTAATTCTTCAAAGCTTGCAAGTTCAGTACAATCAATTATCTGTTGAGTTAAAAGACTAATCTTTTTTACAATATAATCTTTATTGGAAACTTCGACTTCTTTATAATTACTAACTTCTTTTTGAGAATTTTGTTTTTTATTTAAATGAACAAAATATAATTGATCTTTAAAACTTGGATCAAATGTTATGAGCTCCCATGCAGGGCCTCTTGATTTAAGTTGATAAGTTATAGGTCCCATAGACTGAGCACAACAGATATCATAACCAGAACCACCAAAAGTTTTTTGTAATAATTCAAATGGACTCACATAGGCCCACTGGGCAATATTATAAATTAATGTCGAGCTACTACCAAGTCCCCAACTAACAGGAAATTCTAAATTAGTAGTGACATGAACATCCGACTCTTCTCTTAAAAAATGTATATTTTGAGCTCGCGCTTGCTTTAATATTGATTGAAGAGCTGTAGCAATTTCTCCCTCTCCCTTCAGAATATTAAAATGCCATAATTCAAACTCAGCCGAGAACCAATTATTATTATCAGAGTCATAGCTATTCCAAATTAGTTTAGGGTTATTAGATGGCCTATGACTGATTGATAATTTTTGTCCCTGTTTACATGGAACAGCTAAAGCCTTCGCCCCATCTAAGACCACGTATTCACCAGTTAATAATAATTTTCCATGTCCGTAATAAAATTGAGTGCTCATCTATTGAATCTCTCTGGATTGTTCCAAGAATTCTCTTACAGCAGAAAATGAAACTGTATTCATTTTAAAATACTCTTTAGCTTTTTCTATCTCTTCATCTTGAGCTTCAAGTTGATTCAAAATATTTAATAAATGCATTTTCATATGACCTTTTTGAATCCCTGTTGTAACAAGAGATTGAATTGCACCAAAGTTTTGGGCAAGGCCCACACAAGCAACAATTTTCATTAATTGTTCGGCGGATGGGTTTTCTAATAACTCCAATGATGTTTGTGCCATCGGATGAAGATTAGTTAAGCCTCCAATGGTGCCTAAAGCTATAGGTATTTCAATTTCAAATTTAAAAATATCATTATTAATTTCACATTTTGTTAAGCTTCTATAATGGCCATCCTTTGCTGCGTAAGCATGACCACAAGCTTCTATTGATCTAAAATCATTGCCTGTTGCTAAGATAACAGCATCAATCCCATTAAAAATCCCTTTATTATGAGTTACTGCACGCTGTCTGTCATGATAAGCAATATCTACAGCTCTTTTGAACTTTGTTGCAAACGTATTTGAATCAATCCCCTCTCCAAAGTTTCCAAGTTCGTTAATAGGACATTCAACATGAGCTTTAACCAAACAATTTGGCGTGTAATTACTAAGGATACTCATCACTATTTCTAGCTGTCCTTGAATATTATTCTTATTAATTTCTTGCTGAAAATAATGTTCAAAAGTTGTGGCAAACTTCTCAAGAACTGAGTTTATAAAGTTCGCACCCATTGCATCACAAGTATTAAAGCTAGCACTTAATTGGTAATAATTTTCAAGATCACTAGTTCTATCGACAAGCTCTAAATCTTTAACGCCGCCGCCTCTTTTTTCCATATTCTGAACAATGTCTTGAACCGAATTTAAAATAAGGTCTTTATAATCAGCGAAGAAATTCACGAGAGCTGTTTTCTCACCATCCCAAGTGAAATGAACTTGCCCACTTTTTTCAACACTGATCACCTCCGCTTTAAATCCACCACGATTTTGCCAGAACTTTGCGCTTTTACTAGCTGCTGCAACCACAGAGCTTTCCTCTATAACCATGGGAACACAGAAAAGTTTATTATTAATTTTAAAATTTGGAGCTATACCATAAGGAAAAATAAAGTTTGTAATAGTGTTTTCTGAGAACTCATCAAATACTTTTTGCTCTTGTTCATTATCCTGCCAAAATCTTTTTATTGTTAAAAACTTTTCAGCGCTTGTGTTATCTAATTGCGATGCAATCCAATCAATTTTTTCTTTTTTTGTAAGTTTGGAAAAACCTGAAATCTGATCCATTAATTAGAACTCCTCATAAAAGCTTGGGCCATATTAAAACCTTTTTTAACTTCAGATAAATAATTTCTTAATTCTTCATAATCACCTTGAGCATATTTCAATAACTGTGATGCCATTCCCACGACAGAAGGCGCTTGAAGCTTTTGCTGTAATATATATCCCTGAAGAGCGCTTGTTACCCCTCCAGATATAATAATATTTTTACAAATAGACTTATCTAATAAAACAAATTCATTTATCCACTCAATCATCTCTTCTGCCGTATGGCCTACATATGAAAAGTCTTGATTGCAATTTTCTTGATTAGAACGCTTAATCTCCAATAAAGAAAAATTAGTCCCACCAAAAGCCGACAGCTCTATTGCTTTTAATGGTAAGGCCATCAAAGACTCAATACTACGTGGTCCAAAGCCTTGTCCGACTTCCTTTACCATTAAGGGAAAATCTAAAAGATCAATCGCTCTTTTAATTGTATCAATCGCCGGATACTTATATTTATCACCTTCTGGCTGAAAGAATTCTTGTAATGGATTTACGTGAATAATTAATCCATCCGCATTCAACTTTTTTACCAACTCAACAACTCTAGCTCCGCGATCCTGATCAAATTCATTCTCAAGTTGGGCGATTCCAAGATTGGCATACAAAGGCCGATCTCCAATCTGCTCTCTTAAATCAAAATCACTTAATCTTTCATTTGAGTCTAGTAATGGCCTGCAAGAACCCAGGCCCATTCCTAACTTGAACTCCTTACAAGCTCGCGCCAAGTTCTTATTGATTGTAAACGCTTTTTGCGTTCCACCAGTCATGGATGAAACCCATAATGGCATTTCAAAATTAAAGTCTAAAAATTCAAGCTCTGAACCAGTCTCTGGGTATGCAGAAAATAGAGGCTCATAGTAAATATTTTCACTACTTAACTGAAATTCTGGCCTTGAGACAAAAGCCTGTTCAATATGATCTTTTTTTCTAGTATCGCTCATAGTCCTAATATTAAGATAAATTCTTTTTTTTCATTTTCGACATGGGAGTTAATATAACTAATAGGACCCTTTATCAATTTTTCCGTAGATTTATTTAGCTCAAGGCCCAAAAAAGCCTCTCTATCAGGGCAATGCTCTGTAAATTCTTCCAATAGCTTCTTAAGACGATAGGGAGTATCCATTATGATAGTGACCTCTTTTTGATGGGCCATCCTCTTGATTTCTTTAGACCGATCTGGCTTTTTATTAGAAACGAAACCCTCGAAAATAAATTTATTATGAGGAATACCGCTTAGCGCAACCGCCAAGGCAATAGAGTTTGCAAAAGGCATTGAAGTAACTCTCAACCCTGCACTGTGACACAGTTCAACTAACTCTACCCCAGGATCGCAAAATGCAGGAAGACCGCAATCACTCATTAAAAAAATATTTTTGCCTGACTTAAGGTCTCGAACAGCTTTCTGGCACTGATCTTCTCTTGTATGCTCATTATAGACGACAAAGTTTTCAATTGCTTCTCTTGGAAGGCCAAACCTAAGCCATCTTCTTCTAGCTGCTTTGGGCTCTTCAATATAAATATGATCGCCATTTTCTACCGCCTTCAATAATGCTTCCTTGGCAACACTACACAAAGGAGAAATATCATCAATTGGCGTTGGAACTAAAGTTAATATACCGCTCATACTAAACTCCTAAATAGGTCGGGACGATGAAAATCAGGCTGACCCTCTGTGTTAATTGTCATTGCATAAAAATTTTGATCGATAACAGCAAAAAAATTACCTTCTAAATCTCCATTGGTATATTCAGGAATTAAGCTCAAAGGAATTGATATCTCAGCCTGATGAGTAGAAACAGAAAAACTTAGCTCATCTGTTCTAGCAAAATAAAACTTTTCCCTAGGTTTCTCTACAATTAATGCAAACAGCTGCTCTGATGGTGCAATTTGAATTTCCAAGTATGAGCTATGGCCCTTTTCTCTAACAAAGACTTCTAAAACATCCTGCTCCCACAATCCCCAATTAAATGGAGTTCCTGATATTTCATTCTTAAGACTAGTTCCCTCAAAAAGAAAAGTTACATTTAAAAAATGGTCATTTATTACCCAGTCAACAGCTACCTGTGCAGATTGTTGGTTGTTTTTATGATGTGGGGTTAATTTTTGCATTTCGCCTGTCTATCATCTCAAGATGAACTTGTCATTAAACAACATCTATATATACTGCGAGGATGCAATCATTCTTTATTATATGTCCCTTAGGACTTGAACAGATTTGTTACTCGGAGTTAAAAGAAAAATATTCTCATTATTTTTCAAGCGATCTTGAAGCAAGCAGTATTAATGTGATCAGGGGGGGAATCGAGCTAGGCCTTCCACTGCATCAAGGATTGCTTTTAAATAAAATACTCAAAACCCCTACTCGAATTTTGTGGAGACTTCATAATCAAAAATGTCGAGACTTACCAAAGCTTTACAAGATAATAAAAAAAATTTCTTGGGCTAAAATTTTAACTCAAGAAATAGTTAACTGTGAAGTTAGTGCCAGTAAGTCTAGGCTATTTCATAGTAGTAAAATTAAAGGCACTTTTGATAAAGCACTTAAGGATTATTTTAATGCTAATCATATTCCCAAAAAAATCTTAGATAAATTTAAAGAATCTCCGGTGCAAACTATCTATCTTCGTTTTCATGAAGATAACCTTACAATAAGTCTCGATACAACTGGTGAACGATTGCATAAAAGAGGATCTAAAACTGTCTTTTCCAAAGCACCACTTCGAGAAAATATTGCAGCAGCACTAGGCCATTATTTGCTCAGCTATCTTACTCTTCAAGAAAAGATTACTTTATTTGATCCAATGTGTGGCTCCGGTAATCTTTTAATTGAATGTTTAAATTTTGAAAAAATTAATAACAGGAATTTTAATTTTGAATATCTACAAATAGATCAAAGTAGCGATGTTCCCAAAGTTGATAAATATAAATGCCCATACCAATTAAAGGAACTCATAGGTTCTGATTATAATGAAAAGCTCATTGAACAATTACAAAAAATAGATTCCCCTGTTAGTTTTTTTGTAAATGATGCTTTTAAAAAAATTAATACTGAGCTAGCAACACCTTTAGTAATTTTATCAAATCCTCCTTTTGGAAAACGAATTAAATTACCACTTCCTCCTAAGGATTTTTACCCAAAGCTTATTAGCTCATACCTTAAGCATTATCCAGTGAAGGCGATTGGACTACTTTTACCCTCTCAACATGCACGTTTTTTAGACTACCAGAACGCACTAGAGTTCGACTATAACGGTCTAAAGCTAAAGTTTATCATTATCTCGCCTTGATTCTAATATTATCTTACTTCTTGCTGACCTATTAAGATTTCTGACCTAGTCTAAAATTTACCTTTAACTCACAATTTTATGGAGGGTCAAATAATGACCATTTCAAAACGATTACTGATCATTACGATCCTATTTACATCCCTACAATCACAGGCCAGAAATTGGAAGCGCGTCTACATCCCTGATACTTATTGTGGGAATGGTGATCAATATTCTGTTTTTGTAGAAATTAAAAATCCAAAAAAACTCGCCGTTGAATTTATGGGAGGGGGAGCTTGTTGGGACAGATCTAGTTGTAAAGGACCTAACCTGAGAACTATATTATTTCCAATTCCTAGAATTCCTGTACTGTCAGCTTTTTCATCAGACTTTAACGACTTCTCTCCTGTAAAAGATTATAGCGCTGTTTATTTTCCTTATTGCACAGGAGATGTATTTGCAGGCGATCATGTAGCAAAATACCGTTCAAGCTTTTTCACTCAAAAAGTTCATCATAAAGGTTACTCGAACGTTACCAAGACGATTGAATATCTTAAAAAAGAGGTTATTAACTTTTCTAAAGTTGATGATTTTGTATTATATGGTGCTTCTGCAGGTGCCATTGGGAGCTTAATTCACGCTCATCAATTTGATAAAGTTTTAAACCTAAAAGCTAAACGCTCAATGATTGCAGACTCTCCAGGGCTTCATTTTGGAAAAACGTTTTGGAATAAATTCCCACCGAAGCTTCTTATGGACTTTGACCAAGCATTTTCGAATGCAAATTTTAATATAGATTTTAATGATGGATTAGTTGCTGAAAATGTTCCTGCTTATTGTGATTATCTATCTCACTGGAATATCGGAGTTGTTCAAAGCTCAAAAGATATAATTATGTCATCTGTTTTTGGAAATATCTCTCCTGAAGAACATAAAAAACTTGTCTTCGGAAAAAGAGGCTTACTTGAAATGGTTAAGGGTATTCCAAATTGCTCTGCCTTTATTCCTGAGTCTAAGATGCATACATTTTTATTACTTGTTACTAGTAGTCTAATGGAAATAAAGAAAACAACTGTAATGGATTATGCAAGAGAAGTAATGGAAGGTAAAAATACTACTTACGCTGAGCTTTAAGGAAACAAAGAATAGGCCCTCTGTCATTTACAAGGCCTTTATAATTTAAAGAGGCATCATTCATAGAGTCGATTGCACTGATTAACTGATCAAGTGCATCTTGAGAGTTTTGAACTAAATCTTTTATATCAAAAAAGTAAGTTTTAATTGTAAAAACGGATGCCCCTAATTTCTTTATTGGCCAAATGATTTGTCGCTCGATTCGCAAAAAAAGATTACCCCCCTCTCGATAAGATCGTCCTTTCCATTCATTAATATCAATATTCAATGGTGCTTCTGGATGATGATTCAATCTGGTATCAGTTGAAACTCCCCAAGCAAAACGCTTATAGGGTCCTTTCTCAAACATCATATTTACAATTTTATCAGATATATTTATTAAAGGTTCTATATTGGCTATAGGAGAATGTACAAAATTAAAGTCTTGCATAAACTTCTCACGTGGATCCCAATGATTTGGAAATGATAAATGTAATGCCGCCACAAAATCTTTTCCCTGAGAGTTTTTCATTGTTATTGCAATATCTTCTTGAACACAAAAACCAAAGCTTTTTAAATCAATCGCCGAAATCAACTTATCTGGATTTTGGCGATTCCAAATACTACTGAGCTCTGAAGTAAGCTCTTTATCTATTTCAAAAAAATTCTCTGAAAAAAGATAATATTTATGAGGGTTCTCTTTTAGGTTTTTCTTTTTTTCATTTAAATAAAACTCAAAGTTTTTATCTCTATGAAAAAAGTCTTTTTCCCCATGACATTTTTTAAGACCAAGATTAACTTCATATTTCCCATTTTTTATAGGAAATAAATCCTCGTCAAAAAGAAGACATGGGGAATTTAAATACATAAATTAAATCTTACTACTACCTGCAACTAACTTAAATGTTTCTCGTTCTTCAAAACATCCATGCATATGGCCATTTTTAATAAAACCTTTATTCACTAAATATCCAGGCTTAAAATTATAAATTCTTTTATCTGGTCTAAGATATCTCCTAGTGTTCATAATGTTTTTAAGGCCGTGCTCAAAATATAAATTTAGGTTATTAATATAAAGTTTCCCATCAGAAAAGATCATACTAGGTTCATGATAAGCTTCTTGCCTTTGATTAACGCTAATCACTTTAGTGTTTTTATTTTTTTCTAAATCAAAAACAACAACGCCTTCAAATGCTCTTTTCTTTTTACCAAAGTCATAGGTAATATTGTCTACACCTATAAATAATTGATCATTATTAAATGCTACACCCGAAAATAAAGATCTATGACCTGAATGAGGTTGAGGAACAATAATATTTAAAACTTTTTCAATTACCAAGTTTTCTTTTGCCACCTGTATAATTCCAATTTCTCCATGAGCAATAAATATTTTGTTTTCTGAAACTGTAAGCTCAAAAGGAATTATATATTTTGTATACTCATAATTTTCAGGGAGTGTTCTAATATTACTTACAAATTTCAATTGAGAAATATCATAAACTCTTAATTCAGTGCCTATTAAGATATAAACTATCTCATTTTCTAATTTAATGTCTCTGATCTCGCCTTTAAGATTCAACTTAACAATTTCTTCACCTGCTAAATTATTAATAGAAATAACAGCATCATTTCTATCAGAGAAGCCCACAATAACAAAGTTATCACTTGCTTCTATTTCCTTGATTAAAGTTTTAGCTGTATTACCTTCTTCAAGTTTTGCTTTCTTACATAAAAAATCTGCTTGTTCCGATTTGAAAAAGCTAGTCAAACTATTTGCAAAAATTGATTGAGAAAAAATTAAAATACTTAATAAACTTAATGTTTTCATAAAAATTCCTTTTACTCTATTTATTACACCATTTAATATAGATCATACTATGTCATTTGTTTATGGAATTTTCGCTTTATTTCTATCACTTAATTCAGTTGCAATGACTGTTTTAAACTTTAATACGATGTGTGATGTGTGCAAAGGTTCTGATTATTTTAATTATGAGCAAAGAGCAAAACAAATAAAACTTATCATCGAAAAATACAGGCCTGATTTAGTCAGCCTTCAAGAATTAAGAACGGAATCTCATTTAAAAAATATCGTCAACAATGAAATATATCATTACCACTTTACAACTCTAGGTCCCGTTTCATACGCAGATCCTAGTATTGCGTATAAAAAAGAATACTTTGACTTAGTAGATGATGGCCAATTTTGGTTAGGCAAGACCGATGAATTTAATCTAGGCTGGCAGCTCTCTTTACCAAGACAAGTAATATGGGTTCGATTAAAACATAAAATAACTGGTAAAGAATTTATTTTTGCATCATCACATTTTGATAATCTTAGAGACAATTTGATGGGTTCTGCAAAGAAAGTAAATCAATATTTTAGAAAATTCAAAGTTCCGATAATATTTGCTGCAGATACGAATATCACTGAAGATGCTGATTATTATCACGAACTTGTTATCGAACAATTTTTAAATGCATTTGACTTAAAAACAAGCTTCCAGATAGATGGTGAATATCAAAAAGACAAAGATTTATGCTATCTAAGAAAAGGTAAAAAGTTTCCTCAATGTAGAGTTGACCACATTTTACTAAGCGCAAATACAAAATGGAAAGTAAGTAAGTTTATTATCAACACTCAAAAATTTAATAATAAATTCCCCTCAGATCATAGAGCAGTTATTATTGATCTTAACTTTGTGAAATAAAACTACTTTTTATTTGATTGCAAAAAGTTTTTCAAAGAATCATCCTTCCTAATAAAACTATCTACGACATCATACGCAGCCTTTTTTATTGCACTATTAGAAGAACTACTTTCAAATTTTTTAATTACCCGTTGGGCCAGTTTAGTGTCTTTTTTCCGCAGACATTTAATCATCTTTAGGCCATTAACATTATTAAGTACCCTATCATCTATATCACTCGACTCTGTTAATCTAAAATAACCCTTATGAGAGCATACTGTTTCGACATCAGCGTCGCTTAACTTTCCTTGTAAGAAATTATCCACTAATTTTTTTTCAAGTTTTTCAATGTCCTCATCTTTTGCCAATCTAAGTCTATGCAAAAATCTAATTACATATAATTGTTCATAATCAGGTTCCGAGCTCTTAAAGTATTCTTCAGTTAAATTTTTAAAGTCCGTACTATATGACAACCAAGTTGTTAACATTCGGTATATATTCCCCTCGCCTAAAGTATCGCCTATCGTTGGTATATACATAGCAAACTCAGGAGTGTGCAATAAATCATAAGCGAGTGAAGCTTTTTCTTCATGACCTGTAGAGTCTGACTTTAAAATACATAAGTTTCTATAAAATTTAGATCGAAAATCATCTTCATCTGAATCAGTCAGCTCACTGCAAGGAAGTTCAATTCCTGTCATATCTAAAATCTTATATTTTTTCAAAGTATCGACTAGAATTTGATTACCTGATGATATTTTTTCAGTACGACCTAACATGTAATTAATTCTTTGTACCTGTTTTTGCTCGATATGCTCAACATAATCAGGAATCTTAGTTAGGTAATTTTGCAATTCTGGAGCAATCCTTTTACCCGTTGGAGCTTTAATATTAAAACCATATAGTCCAGGAACATTATTAAAAGATTGTCTCATTCGATCAACAGGGCTTAGCCCAAATTCATAAACATGATCACCTATTAATTTTTGATGTGATAACTCATATGTTTTTCCACTACCAACAAGTGTATTACAGCCTAAAAGAAAAACCTCCACAGGATTATTCATGATACCTGTACAAGATCGATTACAAGAATTTTGTTCTAACTCTTCTAAACTTAGCTCATATTTAGGCTCATGCTCACCATAAAAAAAATGTCGATTATAATGTCCTGAGATTAATAAAATATCGCATTGAACTCCAGACGCACACGCTCTATTTAGCCAATTAGATTTATCACCATTAGCAAGTTCTATAAATTCAAATTTGCCTTCATTTTTTCCAGAACTTAAATGCTGTGTGAAAAGCTCTTTTTCAATGCTCGAGTTTAAAGTCATATAACACACTTTATACTTAGCAAAAGAGATATTACTAAAAACAATAATGAAAATGGTTAAAATAGAAGTCTTCACAATAAACTTATCGTGAGTTTTTAAGCTTTTAAAAAGGCTTAAATACAAAAGGAACTTATTGCCTATTTTAGCTTCTTAACAATAGATAACGTCAATTGAGTTGTAGAAGTTAGTTGATGGGCATCATTAAAAGTTTCAATATTCCAAACCTGTGTGGTTCGTCCTAAATGCTGAGGTTTGGCCACTCCCTTAACTACCCCATTTCTGACAGCTTTAATATGGTTTGTAAAAATAGAAAGTCCTACCGCATGAGCCTTTGTTGGATCACATGTTAAGTTTCCTGCGATACTTCCAAGAGTTTCTGCTAAAACACAATTTGCTCCTCCATGAACAATACCAAAAGGTTGCTTAACTTTATCTGAAACTAGCATCTGTCCTTCTAAGAAGTTTTCTCCTATTTGCGTTAAACTAATATCGCAATGATCCACCATTGTATTGGTATTATGAGAATTTAAACTTTCTACTGAATAATCCTTAAACCATATACTCATAATTCTTTAACCTCTAATAATGTTTCTATATTACATTTTTCTTTTAAGTCTCTGATTGCAGTTCGCAGTCCTTCTTCTACAACTGGATGATAAAAAGGTAGTGCTAATACATCTTGAGCTGTAAGCCCTTGCTCAATTACCCAAGAAATCAAATGAGCCAGATGCTCTCCTTCCGGAGCAAACAACTCACAGCCTAGTATCTTTCCTGTGCTTTTGTCTCCGTAAATATTTAAGAGTCCTATCTCTTTTAATTTTATGATAGAACGACCTTGACCTTCAAATGTTACAGAGCCTGTTTCGAAACTAATATTTTCATCAACAAGTTCCTTATAAGACTTTCCAATCATTGCAATATTAGGATCGCTAAATGTAATGCCAAGTGGTGTTCTTGTTTTAAATTTTTTTACATCATTAACAGCATTATACCCTGCAATTCGTCCTTCATCACTTGCTTCATGTAAAATCTGTTTTTCTCCTGTCATATCTCCAGCAATAAAAATATGTGGATACTTTTGTAACTGAAAAGTCGTTTTATCAAACTCTACAACTCCTTCCGATATTACATTTTCAAGTCCAATATTTTCAAGAACAGGTCTGCGTCCAGAGCACATCAAAATGCCATCGACTTCAATTTTTTCACTTTTAGTTTGTATGATCGCTTTGTCATTTTCAATATTTGTTGCAACCACATCTTCAAAGCAGATATTCAGTTCTTCTTGCATTTTTTTATCAATATATTCATTAATAATAGGATCTGTAATACCTGCATAGACAGGTCTTCTAGCAAAAAATGTAACCTTTTTACCTAGACGATGTAATGCTTGCCCTAGTTCTAAGCCGATAACACCTATGCCAACAACAGCTATTTTTTCTGGTAACTTTTCTAACTCAAAAAACTCATCAGTAGTTATAATTTTCTCATGCGCTCCCAAGTAAACATTGGGAATAAAAGGCTTAGAGCCCGTGGCCATAATTATTTTTTCCGCATAATAAGTTTCTTCATTTGCAATAAAAGTATGAGAATCTACGAATTGAACTTTATGAGGCACAAAATGAGTCTTCATCCACGACTCCATACTTCCCGTTACACCTCTAACAAAGCGATCTCTTAAAGAGCGAACATGTTTCATAAGCTTTGTATCGTCTAGACTTAAAGCTTCTGCTCCTTGTATCCCTTGCTGTTCAAGCTTTATGCGTCTATGAAAATCATTCGCTGCTTGAATTAAAACTTTAGAAGGCATGCAACCAACTCGAGCACATGTTGTTCCTAAAATACCGTGATCAAAGACTAAATAATTATCCGTTTTTTTACTGACTTCTCTTCTGGCCGATAATCCACCTGAGCCTGCCCCTATAATGGCAACTTCTATTTTTTTCATTTCATCAGCTCATCAATAGCAAGCGCTAATTTATAATCTTTATCAGTAAGTGAATTTCCAGCATCATGAGTTGTGATATTAATCACTACTTTATTAAAACTTACTTCCATATCAGGGTGATGCATAAGACGATTTGCCTCCCATGCAACAGCATTTACAAAGGACATGGTTTTTAAGAAGCCTTTAAAGGTATAAACTTTTTGTAATTTACTTTCATCAATTACTGCCCAACCATCTAATTCATTTAACATTTCATCGCTCCCATTCCTTCTTCATCATCAAGGTCATCATCCAATTCTTTTGGAGGGTAAGCTGGTTCAAAGTCACCTAACGCCTTAGCCTCTTCCACAGCCTTTAAAATATCAGCATCTAAAATCGTAAACAATTCATCAAAGCTTTCAAGGTAATAGTATAATGGCTGCATGATATCTATGCGATAAGGAGTTCTTATCGCATCAATCACATTAAATCTTTGCT
>CATLVU010000058.1 GCA_950061135.1 uncultured Oligoflexia bacterium | reverse complement strand
ATTCTTCACTGATTGCAGCCCATTTAAATACTCATAAAATCTATAGGCCATCAGAAGAGCAAGTTGAAAACTGGGAAAAAGATAAATTTAAAAAGATGGCCCAGTTTTTAATTGTTCAGCCCTATGTCTTCATTAAATTGATTAGAGAATTACAATGATTGAGGAGGTTGGAGCTAAATTTAGTTTAAAAAAACTAGAAAGCGCCCAATCATTGGCAAAAAAGATTGTTCAAGAAGTTTCTCTTCAAGTTTTTGAAGGGATGAGCGAAGATGATGGGATTCAATTAGTAGATAAAGCTTACGAGAAGTATAATATCACTAAAAAATGGCACCCAACTAAGTTCCGAATTGGCATAAATACTGTCTGTGCATTTAGAGAAAAGTCTAGTCCTGTCCAACTAAAAAAAGGGGATTATTATTTTATCGATATAGGGCCTGTTATCGATGGCCATGAAGGTGATTTTGGAGAAACATTTAGGTTTCAGTCTAAGGATGACCTTTTATTAGTAGATTCTAAGAAGATATTTGACTTGGTTAAGAATAAGTTTTATGAGCAAAAGCTTTCTGGAGAACAATTATATGAATATGCTGAAAGTTGTGCACAAGAGATGAACTATACTCTTGTGAGTGCTCAAAAGGGTCACCGCATAGGAGATTTTCCTCACGCATTATATTTTAAAAAAGGTTTAAGAGATTATAATGATATTCCTGTGCCTAATAGATGGGTTTTGGAAGTGCATATCATTCATTCTTCTAATAAGTATGGCGCTTTTTATGAGGATATTATTAGCAATCAATAATGTCTGAAAGCATATCTTCAAAAGCTGCGGATTTACTCGCAGGAATTACTAGAAAGTTAGAAGCTCTGCCTTCAAATTCTTCAGATTGCTCAGTTACTAAGTCTTTGATAATTACTCTTGAAAAGGTATCAGTACAAAAAGATCCTGTCGAAATACCGCAGCCAGGATATGTTGAAAATCGAATGCTGTATCTGGCATCATTTATCTGCTCAACAACTTTGAAATCCTTATCACTTAGCTCGTCGTCAAGTTCTGAGTCCCAATGGGCATGATCATTTTTCTTTAATGAAGAAGTTTTTTTATCCTTTTCAATATAAATTCCACAACGATCTGCGCCTAGAGCGAGGGTAAAGTTTGAAGTACAAGCTATTAAAATTATAAAAATTAGATTTTTCATAAGGAAAATATATCAGAATTCTTAGTAAAATCACGACAAAAACCGCGTCGCGTTATTTTTACAGAGTTTTAATGCTCTAAACCGTGCTTAGATACAATTTTATCGAAATATTGCATATTTGTTTTAGCGTATTTTCTTTTTTCAACATAGCTGCCATGAAAAAAACTCTTCTTAAAACCATAAGCAAGAATATCCTTTAGGCGCTTTAGAGGAATATCAAAGTTATCTGTTGCTAGTTTTAGTTCTTTAGAGATTGTTGTATTAGAAACCAGCCTGTTGTCTGTACAAATTGTGGTCGCCATTCTGTTTTCAAGCATATCTTTAAACTTATGAGTTTTTATATTTGTTATTGCTGGGTTTGTTTGAAGATTACTTGTTAAACATACTTCCATCACAGTTCTTTTATCCGCCATAAAGGATGCAAGATCTTTTATAAACTTCTCTTTGTCAGTAATTTTTTTATCACGTATCATATCAGGCATAAATAAGGCGTACCCATGGCCTATTCTATCTGCATGACATTGGGTAATTGCTTCAAAAATACTTTCCGCTCCATAGGCCTCTCCAGCATGTACAGTTTTATGCATAAAATGAGTGTGAGCGTAAGCATAGGCTTCTTTAAATTTATGAGCAGGATAACCTTCTTCTTGTCCGGCAAGATCTATTCCTACAATGGGGATATTTTTTTGATCTCGAAGCCCAATTGCGGCTTTTACCATTTCCATTGAGGCCTGCTTGATAATATCCATATTGCTTGAATATTTAAGGGTCTCAAAAATATTTGAATAATATGGAGAGAATCCTTTAGGGCCGAACATTCTCATGGCACAACAAATAATTCCGTAATTAAAAGGAGGATATCCATCACTAATAACTTTTTTAGAATTATTATATTCTTTGGCCGCTCGCTCTAGGCCGTTATTAACAGCTTCAATTATATTTTCAAATTGAAGGTTAGAGTCCTCATCAATCAAAAGTTGAGGAGCAAATCTTACTTCAATATAGTTAACGCCTTCATTTTGATTGTCTATTGCAAGTTCATATGATGATCTCTCGAGTGTTTCTAAGTCTCTAAGGACATTACATGTATATTGAAAACCATTTAGATATTCACCAAGGTTATTATAATTTTCTTTGAATACTAATTCTTTTAATCCTTCTTTTGTAAAAGAGGGCAGTTCAATATTATTTTTTTTAGCGGCTTCAATTAATGTTTCTAGGCGCAAGCTTCCATCTAAGTGAAGGTGTAGATCTGTTTTTGGTAGGTCTTTAATAAATTCGTCTGTATATTTCATTTTTACTTCCTTTATAGGCCTATATCATTTTCTCCAAATTGTCCTTTGTCATAAACATTTGAACGTGGGTTCTTAAGAGAGAATGGCTTTTGAACAACTTCTTTTGCTTTTAAAATTCCGGCATCAAAATATTTATCATCAAGGTTTTTCTTTTGAGCTTTTTGTTCATTGTATAGGTGAATAGTTTGAGTAGGAAAAGCAAATTCAATCTCCATTTCTTTTGCTAGTCTTAGAACATCGATCATTAGTCTATGTTTTTCGGCTTGCTCTCTTGTGTAATCATCAGTTTCCCAAAAAACCATGAGTTGAATTTCAAGAGCGCTTGCTCCAAAATTTGTAAAATACACATTAAAATAATCTTTCCTAGTCCACTTATGATCGGCAATGATTTGTCTGATGCCTTCGCAGAATGCTTCCACTTTCTCAGGAGGAGTATCATATTCAATTCCGAGGGAAGTCGAAAGTCTTCGATATCTTCTTTTACCTTTGTTATCAATCGCTAAGTTCATCAATTGCCCATTTGAGACCGTTATAATTGAATCATAGAATGTTCTAATCCGTGTCGATCTAAAGCCCACTTCGGCAACAGTTCCTTCAATATCTCCTGCGGTGATGACATCTCCGATATCAAATGGTCTATCAAGAACTAACATAATTGATCCGAAAAAATTTGCTAATGTATCCTTTGCAGCAAAGGCAAAGGCAAGACCACCAATCCCAAGCCCCGCAAGGATACTTGTCACATCAAAAGTTAAGGACTTTAAAATTAAAATCGCTCCTATAGCATATGCAAAAATAAAACTTGTTTTTGTCATTAACGGAATAAAGATATCATCAAATTTATTATCAGTTTCAGAGGCCTTAAGAGTAAAGTAATACGAAGCTAAGTTAATAAAGCGATGAACTGCCCATACAATGACTATGCTTAAGACTATGGATACAACTCTTTGAATTTTGTCAGAAAGGTAAATTGGTAAATCAATTAACTCTATTGCCTTATAAAGAACACTGAAAGATATAAGTTTACTAAGGGGAGTTGAGATATTATGAAGATGTTTTTTATAATCTTCATCAATTGCTTTTAAAAATTTAATTAAGATGCGATCAATAAAGAAAAAAGATAACTTTTCTGAAATAAAGCATAGTAATAGAATGAAAAAAAGTGCAGGCCATTGCCAATTTTCTATTAAGAAATCAGATTGAAGCATTGAGACTGGAACAACTGTCCGAACTTTTTCAGCTACTGTTGAGAGCTGAACAATATCTTTTGCATATTGCTTATTTCTGAGCAAGATAGAGTAATTATCTAAAGACTTTAAAGTATCTTGAGAAAATAGCCATTGATCATCTATTTTAGTAATTGAAATTTCTAAGAGAGTATTTTGATAAAGTCTTTTATCAAAATACCACGTGTTTTGTTTTGGAGATTCAGGTATTTTTTCATAGTCTACTTTTTGAATTTTATCTAATACTTGAATTAGTTTTAAACTCAGAGTTTTACCAATTTCTTTTCTTTGAGCTTCCGAGTATTCAGATAAATCTAAAGTTGCTAAGGCCTGATCATAGTTTTTTGCACTATGATCTCCTCCTTTAATTTTAACCATTGAAGTTAGGTAGGTTCTAAAGGTTTCTCTAGGATTAGAAGTTTGAGCTTTTAGTTGAAGTGATAAAAACACACTTAAAATGAGTAGAACTTTCATCAGTATAATTCCTTATATTTGTTCGAAGGTGTATCCAGTTTTAGTTGTGATTAACTCTTTAGTCTCATCACTAAATAAATTATTATCTATAGAAATTTGAGACAATGATTTTAATTGTTTAAGTAGATCAAAATTGATTTTTGTTAGTTGATTATTATCAAGTATTAATTTATTTAAAGCTTGAAAATGAATTAGATTATCATCCATTTCTTGGATTTGGTTATTGGCAAGAGTTAAGTACTCTAGTGCTTCAAAAAAATGAGTATGATCCGGTAGTTTGTTTAAATTATTAAATGACAAATCTAAATGCTTTACTTGGGGAGGCTGTAAGAGGTCGACTTGAAAATGTTTTATATTACAGTTTTTTAGATTTAAAGAAATCAAAGAAGGGCATTTTGTTATATGACTTGGTACAAGCTCTAACTTTTTTGATTGTATATAAAGGGTTTGAAGGTTCTCTAGTTTAAACAGTGGAATATCTATTTCTTCTAGTTCATCTGATTGTAGGTATAGTGCAGTCAGGTTTTTAAAACTCAAAAGCTCTAAAGGTAGTTTATCTTTAACTTTTATTTTTAAAGTTGTGACATCTTCAGGTGATTGTGATGCTTTTTTTAAAGATTTGAAAATGGCCATTATACCTCTTCCGATAATCCAAGAAAATAAAGGATACTAGTCATCGGGCCATGGCTCATATTTTGCTGGGCATTTTGCTTTACAATTTCTTTTGCGTGAAATGCTATGCCAAGGCCTGCCTTTGCAAGCATTGGAAGATCATTGGCGCCATCTCCAATTGCAACAACCTGTGCAAGATTAATATTTTCTTGTTGAGCAATCATTTCTAGGATGAGTGCTTTTTTCTCTGCATTAACAATTTGTCCTTTTACTCTTCCTGTTAGTTTCCCATCAGAAACTTCTAGTTCATTAGCAAACATATAATTAATGCCTAAGTCATCTTTAAAGCTATTAGCAAAGTAGGTAAAGCCTCCTGAGATAATTGCAGTTTTATAGCCTAGCTTTTGAACTGTTTGGATAAACTTTTGAACACCAGATGTGTAATTTATATTTTCGAGAATCCCTTGAAGCTTATTTTCATCTAAGCCTTTAAGTAATTTTACTCGCTCAATTAATGATTGATCAAAGTCTAGTTCTCCATTCATTGCTCTTTCTGTGATCTCGTGTACTTTTTCCCCAACACCGTGAACTTTTGCCATTTCAACAATCACTTCGGATTGGATTAATGTTGAGTCCATATCGAAAACAATTAACCTTTTATTTCTGCGCCAAACATTATCTTTTAATAGCGCCATGTCTGTATTAAAAGAATTTGATATCGCTATTAGCTCTTTCTTTACAACGTCCCAAGAGACTTCCTCTGATTGTGCAATAGTGTAAATATCAAGAGAATCAAGGTTCTTCGTTGTTCTATCAATCCTTTGAATATTGATATTATATTTTGCAAGAGTGGCAGCAATTTTTGATAAAAAATCAGGAGTAATTCCTTGAAGACAAACACAGCTGAGAATATATTTATCACCTGATACCTGTACTTCTTTTTTGTTTTCAACCTTTTGGTAGTCTAGAGTAATTTCTAATTGCTTTGCCTTAAATAATAAGTCTTTTAATAATTCATCTTCTTTTTCACTATTGGTTTGAATCAAGAAACTCAAAGACAAAAGGCCATGGGTTATTGATTGTCCAATATCTAATAGTTTTCCATCATGAGCAGCAACTCGTTCCATTAGACCCGCTGTTATTCCTGTATGATCAGGGCCTGATATTTTTATTATATAAAGTTGATCCATTAATTACCTTTTCTCTTGTAAAGCTCTTTTATAAGATTTTGAGTGTAGATATAAGCAGAGTAAACTGCGACAAAGCAAGCAATATAGATGCAAGCTTTTCCGATATTTAAAAAAGGGAAGATTGTTGTTTGAACACCTGTCATTAAAAAACCAATACCTACCATTTGGATTGCAGTTTTCCATTTTCCAAGTTTATTGACAGGAATAATAAGTTTTTCGTGTAAAGCTAGTAGTCTTAAGGAAAGCATATATACTTCTCTTAAAACTAAAATAATAACAATAATGACTGATAACCTTTCTAAGTATTGCAGAATAATTAGAGTTGAGATAACTAAAAATTTATCTGCTATGGGATCTAAAAAACTTCCAAATATAGTTACTAAATTTCTTTTCCTCGCTATATGCCCGTCGAGAAAGTCAGTAAATGATGCAAAAATGAATAGTAAAACAGCAATCCATGACAGGCTCAGACTTAACTTTGTTCCTGAGTAGTTCTCACTAGTATAAAGAATGCCAATGATAAATGGAATTAGTAAAATTCTAAAAAGCGTGAGACGATTTGGGAGATTATCAAATTCTAAGTAACGCTTTGGTTGATTCATTTTGTATACTGTCCTTCCTTGAGTATTATTTACAAAATTGCCTCTTATGTAAAATACCAATCAATACTATAATAATGTTTTAACTTAAAATAGGAAAAATATGCAAAGACATTTGAATTTAGTAACTAGTGATTTTGAAGAATTCGAGAAAAGGATACTTCCTAAGTTTCCTTTTTGTTATCTTATTTTTAAAACGAACTCAGAAAATTGCCATGTTTTTGAAGTCAAAGATATTTCTTATTCAGGTATGCAAATAAGTCTTAAAAATGGTGATATGCAATACAAAGAAGGCGAAAAAATAGCGGGAACTCTACACTGGGGAGACTCAAGTCTTTTGGTTATGGGAACTACAAGGTGGTCTAAAGATAACAGAGCTGGTGTTGAATTTAATAATACACAAGTTTTGCGCGAAGAGGTTGAAGCTTTCTTAAAGTTAGAGCATCTAGCCAAAATGCTAAAGCCTGTTCATAAGCTTAAAATAAACGAAGACTTTCCACCAAAACTTAAATATTGGCTACGTGCTGATGGACCTATTGAAGTTTTTGTTTGGAGTCACGACGGCGGGCAATTATCTAAAATACAAATTGTAATTATGGAAAACTTTGTTGAATGGGAAGATATTAAAGGGTTAAAAACTGCTAGAGTGATCTCTAAAAGAGATATAAATACTCCATTATTAACAGAGGATGAATTTGTTTTTAAATTTGATTCAAGTGTAGACCCCGAAAAATTAGATAAAGCAGCAGGATTGATTGCTCATGTTGATCCAGAGTTACTTGATAAAGATTCATATGAATTTATAAATTTAAAAATTCGAGCTTAAGTTTACGACTATAGTTGATGTTTTGACTCATCATTTGGTATGATAAATAAAAAATTATCAAAAGGGTTATTGTGAATAGAAATCTTGCACTTGAATTTGTTAGAGTTACTGAAATGGCAGCAATTGCTTCGGCTCGTTTAATGGGAAGAGGTGATGAAAAAGAAGCCGATAGAGCGGCTGTTGATGCTATGCGAGTTATGTTAGATTCTATTCAATGTAATGCAACTGTTGTTATTGGAGAAGGTGAAAGAGATGAAGCTCCAATGTTATATATTGGTGAAAAAGTTGGATCAGGAGAGGGTGTAGAGCTAGAGATTGCTGTTGATCCTCTTGAGGGAACCACAATCTGTGCAAAAGGTGGTCTTAATGCCATTTCGGTTATGGCGATTGGAGAAAAAGGCGGCCTCATGCATGCACCAGATACTTATATGCAAAAGATTGCAGTAGGCCCAGAAGCAAAAGGACTTATCGATATAACTGCGACTCCAACTGAAAATCTAAAACGTCTTGCAGATGCTAAAAAATGTAGAATTCAAGATTTGACAGCAGTTGTTTTGGATCGTCCAAGGCATGAAGAACTTATTGCAGAGCTCAGAGAAAGTGGTTGTAGAATAACATTAATTGGTGATGGTGATGTTTCCGCAGCCATCGCGACAGCTCAACCTGATTCAGGAATCGATATCTTATTTGGAACAGGCGGTGCTCCTGAAGGTGTTATTGCAGCGGCAGCACTTCGTTGTCTTGGTGGTGACTTTCAAGGGATTTTTAGACCTCGTAACCAAGAAGAAATTGAGCGAGCTAAAGCAATGGGTGTCGAAGATATTAACAAAGTTATGAAAATAAATGATCTGGCTTCGGGGAATGTAATGTTTTGTGCTACTGGTGTTACAGATGGAACATTACTTGATGGAGTAAAGTTTAAGTCTTGGGGAGCTACTACCCATTCAATTGTGATGAGAAGTGAGTCTGGAACTATGAGAAATATTACTGCTCAGCATCACTTTGATAAAAAGCCTAGGTATTAAAGGAGTAATATATGGCCCGTGCAGAAAGAACTGAAATAATGCAAGCAAATGCAGAGGATATTTTTAATGTTTTAAAAGATTATGAATCTTACTCTGAGTTTATGGAAGGAGTTGCTTCTGTAGAGGTTTTAGAACGGGACGGTAACAAAGTTCAAGCCAAATACAATATTAATATGATTAAAAAATTTAGTTATATTATTAACCTCGTGGAAGAAGCCCCAAATAAATTGTCATGGACTCTGGATAGTGGAGATTTATTCACTAAAAATATTGGAGAGTGGCTTTTAAAAGATCTTGGAGATGGAACAACGGAAGTGACTTATTCATTAGACGTAGAATTAAAATTAATGGTTCCTAAAATGATTTCCAAAAAACTAGTTTCAACTTCTCTACCAGCAATGATGAAATCTGTTGAGAATAGGGCCATCAATGGATGATAAAGAAAAGAAAAAAGCCAGCGATGTTTTTAGGCAAGTGCTAAGCTCTGGGATTTCGGCTGCTTTAGGTGCAGAAGATACCGTAAAGGGTTTACTACATGACCTTCCATTACCTAAAGAAATGATTAACGGGCTTTTAGATAATGCTAAAAACGCGAAAACAGAATTTATAGGTTCTGTTAAAACAGAGCTTCGTGATTATCTAAATAAAGTGAATGTCTCTAAGGAGATCGACCGGGTTTTAGAAAACTACGAGATTGAAGTCGAAGCTAAGCTTAAATTTCATCCTAAAAAGAAAAGAAAAAGTACTGTTAAGAACAATCAAAAATGAGTTTCAATTATATCAAAGAGCAGTATCAAAATGTTCTTCAGTCCCTTGGGAACGAGGCAAATTTAATTGCTGTAAGTAAGAGACAACCTATAGAGAAAATTCAATTCTTATATGATTTAGGTCATAGAGATTTTGGAGAAAATACTGTTCAAGAATTAACTCATAAGGCCCAATCTTTAGATTATCCTGATTTGCGTTGGCATTTTATAGGGCATTTACAAACAAATAAAATCAACCAACTTTTAAAAATTCCAAATTTGGTATCTATCCATTCAATAGATAGTATCAAATTATTGAATAAGATTATTTCAAAAGAAATTGATAAAAAACTAGAGTTATTCTTACAGATTAATACTTCTAATGAAGCCCAAAAGCAGGGTTTTTCAATAGAAGATGATCTTAGTATAGCGATTGATAGAATCAATAGCTCAGGACATATATTTAAAGGGCTAATGACGATAGGGAAGATAAGGACAACAAGTTTTGAGGATGATGCGACGAGCTGTTTTAGTGAATTAAGCAATCTGAAACAAAATCTTGGTTTAAATTGTGATCTTTCTATGGGAATGAGTAATGATTATCTATTGGCAATACAAATGGGATCAAATTGGGTAAGAGTAGGTTCAAAAATTTTTGGTGATAGGGGATAAAAAATGGCCGAAGATAGAAAAGTTCCAGAGTTAAGTTTATTAAGCTATGCACATGGTAACAGTACAGAAAAGGCACAGTTTGTAGATAAGCTTTTCAGTGGCATTAAAGATTATGGTTTTATTATTTTAATAGATCATATCGTTGATGAGAAAATCATTAAAGAAGGTTATAAATCAGTCCAAGATTTTTTTGCATTAAATGAAGCTGTAAAAAAAGAATATGTAAGTCCATCAGGTGGTGGTCAAAGAGGATATACTCCTTTTGGAACTGAACATGCCAAAGATAATCCTCATATGGATCTGAAAGAGTTTTATCATGTGGGTAGAGAAGTTGCAGAGGATCATAAATTTTTTAAGTATTACCCTAAAAATATTTGGCCATCTGAGATAGCTGGTTTTCAAAAGCATCTTGAAAATCTTTATGACTCCTTAGATAAAACTTCGACACTACTACTAGATGCTCTAGGAGAAGCTTTAGACGTTCCGCAAACTTATTTTAGAGATATGACAGATACTGGAAACTCAATTCTAAGAGCAATTCACTATCCTCCGGTGGGAGAAGCACCTCCGGCAGGGAGTATTAGGGCCGCAGCTCATGGAGATATTAATCTGATTACAATTTTAATGGGAGCAACAGCTTCAGGTCTTCAATTATTAGATCGTGATGGTCAGTGGTTAGATGTTAATACAAAAGAAGGTCAATTAGTTGTAGATTCAGGTGATATGATGAGTAGAATTACAAATGATATTATTCCTGCGACTATTCATAGAGTTATCAATCCTGAGGAGTCTTCAAGCGCAAGATTTTCTATGCCATTTTTCGTTCATCCACATCCAGAGGCAATGCTTGAATGTATTCCAAGTTGTGTTGGAGATGGGGCCAAGTACCCGCCAGTGTCAGCTCATGAGGCTTTAATGCTAAGATTAAAAGAAATAGGTTTAAAAGCTTAGTTAAAGCTGAGGATCAATTCCGTAAACTCTTTGACGAAATTCTTGGATTTCTAATATTTCATCTCTGAAAATTGCAACGCGATTGTTGGCCTGATCTTGGTCGAGTTTTACTAATTGTTTAGGGTCTAAAAGATTTGCTTTGATAAGAACTGGAATGTCCTCAGGGTCTAATGGTTCCTCTAATCGTAGGATAAAACCATGTTTCATAAGATAGTACGAAGCTTGGTTCATGCTTAACTCCTTTTAAGCTACAAATTGTAGTGCCAAATCCTAGGCACAAATAAATGTTTTCATAGATAAAAAAAGAAATCAAGGGAAGAATTTAATATAATCTTCCCTTGTAATAATTTTATAGATTATTGTTCTTCAAGAAATCTTTCAGCTCGTATAGCAGCTTCGCAGCCACTACCAGCAGCGCTAATTGCTTGTCTATAATATGAGTCTTGTACATCACCACAAGCAAAAACTCCTGGTACATTTGTATCTGGGTGCTTACCATTTGTGATGATAAAACCGTGATCATCAAGTTTGATCTGGCCATTTAAAAACTTAGTGTTCGGAGTATGGCCTATTCCCATAAAGATACCATCAGCAGTAACTTCTTTTTTATCTCCAGAGGTCGTGTTTTCAAGCACCAAAGCATTTACACCTGAATTATCAGCTTTAATTTCTACGACTTGATGATTCCATTCAATATCAATTTTTTCGTTATCAAAAACTCTTTGTTGCATCGGTTTTGAGGCCCTAAATTCATCTCTTCTATGAACGATAATAACTTTCTTAGCAAATTTAGTTAAAAAAGTAGCTTCTTCCATTGCTGTATCACCACCACCTACAACATATACGGTTTTATCTCTATAGAAAAAACCATCGCAAGTAGCGCATGCACTGACACCTTTACCAATTAGTTCTTTTTCGTTAGGAAGTCCTAAGTATTTGGCACTTGCACCCGTTGAGATTATAAGGGAGTCAGCTGTATATGTATCACCATTTTCACATTCTATCGTGAATGGTCTTTTTTCTAAATTTACATTAGTAACCATTGTTGACAAATACTCAGTTCCAAATCTTTGAGCTTGGGTCTTCATTTTTTCCATTAAGTCAGGTCCCATAACACCGTCAGGAAAACCTGGAAAGTTTTCGACATCAGTAGTTGTTGTAAGTTGACCTCCAGGCTCATGGCCTAGAATAACTAGTGGTTCAAGATTTGCTCTTGATGAATATAATGCTGCTGTATAGCCCGCAGGCCCTGATCCTATGATAATTACTTTTTTATGCATAAATTTTAATCCTAGCTTAAGGCTTCACTTTTTTCTTTTAATCCTAGTTTTACTTTCACATCTTCAGGTCTGTCATCTTGCTCTGGATTCATTTCGTACCAAGCATTAACACTTACAAGCTCATCAGGGCTTTCAGCCTTTTCTGTTAATTTGTATTTTTCACCTGTTAAAGTGCATTCGTAAAAATACTCTTTGGTCTCTTTTCTTCTTCTTGACACGCTGAGTCTCCTCTTGTTTTATTTTTACACTGTTATAAATCAAAAAAAACTTAACGCAAAGGGTTTTCATAATAACGCTGTATATATAAAATTATACTAAGCACTAGCTCTCAAATGTTTTAAAAGGAATTAAATATTAGGGCCATAAGTATTCTTTTTTTTCTATTTGCTTCAAACTTGGAGGCAAGGTTTGAAGATTTCAGGGCTGAAGTCTTATCTCTTTCAAAGTCTAAAAAAACAATGATTGTTGATAAAGGTATCAGAGATGAGCTCAATTTGAATGATTATGGTATTTTGGTTTTGATAAAAGAAGGGAATCTTCAAAAAAACTATTATCCGGTGGCAAAGCTAAGATTGGTTAAATTACAAAATAATACATCTTATTGGATCGCCTATAAATTCATAGACAAAAAACAATTATCAGTTGGTAGCGATTATTTTTTATTCACAAAAAATAAAATGCTCAAGGGAAGAAAAGGTCTTGATGCTTCTAAGATTAAACTGGTCACTACATCTAATAAAACAAAAGACGTTGCTGACTATCTGAAAGAAGATAGTGATAGCTTATCTTTAAAAAAAGAAAGTTATAAAGAAGAACTGGAATCTCATAGTCCTGAAAAAAAGTTCAAAAATGATATTAATATTGTTGATGTTGAGACCTGGGAAAAAGATCGATTTGATAATAAAAAGTATAGAGTACCTATTTATGAAAGCCAGTATATAGATCAACTCAAAGAAAGGCATGAAATAGTTACTTTTGAAAAAATGGTAAGTAAATTTCTGGAGAAATATAATACCCCAGGCTTTGAGCAAGAAAGGTTATATGCCGAGCAAATGCGTGGGCCAGTTGGAGAGTTACCGAAGGGGAGTCTCGTTGGTAACGCTTATTCTAGATCTGTAGAAGAAGAAAATAGAAAAAGAAAAAATAAAGAAGCATTTGCAAAACAAGTTTTGGAGAATGGTGAATCTTGGTCCCAGAATTACACAGACGAAGAGTTAGGTGATATCTTAGCGAACGTAAGTTCGTTAACTGAACGTAAGAGACGAAAAGAGCTTATTGCGTTCAAATATGACTATCAAGCATATATAAGTTATGGCCTCAATTTATTAAATAATGAGAATACAGAGGATCAGGATAATACTGAAAGTTTAAAGTATGACTTTGAAATAGGTCTTGAAGGATATTTATTAAAAAAGTTTGAGCAGTTACGTAAATATAGTTTTGAAGCTTCTGTAAGAAGAGCACAAGACTCATATTTTGGTGGAGAATTTAACGTCATATCTCAAGAGCTCAGTATTGCAGGCCAATTGAATTGGTACCCATTTGAAAATCCAAATATTGTGAACACGACAATATTTTATACTGGCATTTTATTCAGGTATGGACGGGCAAGACTAAATACTCCTTTAACAGATGAAGTAGGAAATTATCAACTCTACTCATTACCAGGATTACGTCTGGGCTTAAAGTATAATTTAGAAAATGGTTACGGCTTCAAAGCAACATATGGGTTAGAAAATATTAAAGTGGATAGAATTGTTAGATCAGCAGATAGTGGAACATTGCCTGATCGAGCTGAATATTATGAAGGGAAACTTAGCTTAGGTTTGAGCAAGTATTTTTAGGGTTTACTATGAAAATTATTGGAATGCTTTTTTGTTTTTTGTTTGTGACAGACTCATATAGTTTGGAAATAGATCAAAAACTAACATTAAGGATATTAAAAACCTCTTCATCAAAAAAGACAATACTAATAAATCGGGGAGTCGAAGATGGCCTTGTTAAGGGTGATCATGCCAAATTTTATTTATCAGTAGGGGTGGTCGCCAGAGGTGTATTAATTAAAGAATCACCAAGGCGTTCTGTCTGGTCTATCTATCGCTTAGTAAATTCTCCATTTATTAAAGAAGATCAAGTAATGAAACTTAAAATTACTCCAGCAGTAAAAATAACTAATGATGAATCAAAGATGTTAGTGGAAGAAGAGCCTAGCTTTGTTACTAGTGATCCAAGAGATATTGGAATTCCTATCGCTGAAGGTGCAGATGACTTAACGAGTCAAAGACCTCAAATGACGGATGCACAGATGAATAAACTTCTTGATGCAAGAACAAATATGAGCCTTTTAGAATTTAATAAATCTGTATTTGGATCGTTAAGCTTTTCAAACTACTCGGTTGAAACCACCTCCTCAAATGATGGTGATAAGTTCACAGGAGATATATCAAATGTGGCAATGCTTCTGGGTGCAGAACTGTATTTTAAGGAAGAGAGTTCTTGGTTTAGTAGATTATCATTCCAAGCTTTTTTTGAATTAATGCGGCAGTCAGTTATGGCCTACCAAGGCACAACAACAGAAAATTATACAACAGCCTTTGGTGGAGCTGTTCATTTGTATCCAATGACAAGGCCATCGATGGTAGAAAAATTTATACCATATCTTGGGCTGAAACTTTCTGTGGGAACGTCTAGCTCAAAATATATTCCAGGCCTTGAAGCTAGTGAAGCGACAATAGAAGAAAAAGAACTAGATGCCTCTGTGGTAAGCTATGACTTTCTATTTGGTTATAAATACTTTACCCGTATGAAAATTGGTATGTATGTCGAGCTTGGTTTTCATCTTAGGGGAGATCAGTATGCGGAGGACTCGGAAGGGAGGACTTGGGTGTATTCAGAGTCTGGGCCTAATTTGAGTTCTGGGTTTTCGCTTCGCTTTTAAAACCGCCCTACAAGATTGGTGTTATCAACTTGCTTAAGTTTGTCCATTTGTCTTAACTTCTGTCCTTTTAGTTAATTAAAACTCTTTATTTTCAATAGTTTATCAACGTTAGTCTGTCCTTATTTATGCACTCATGCCTGTATGAATTATAACTGCCCAAATTTAAACTGCTCTTCTTACCAAAAACCTGACTTTGTCATCAAGGATGGTTTCTTTTTTAGAAAGAATGATTCTAGAAAAGTACAACGATTTAGATGTAAAAAATGTGGTTCACGCTTTTGTTCTCAAACCCATAAACTTGAATATTATCAAAAGAAAAGAAGAATCAACTTTCCATTATTTAAACTCATCTGCTCTGGAGTCTCCATGAGAAGAGCTGCTATTATTTTAAATATTAACAAAACAACAGTAGAGAGAAGAATCCCTTATAT
>CATLVU010000057.1 GCA_950061135.1 uncultured Oligoflexia bacterium | reverse complement strand
AAAATATTAAAAAAGTTTAAGCGATGTCTTTGAAGATTAAAATTGGTTGATAGAGTTGTCTTTTTCGATTTCTCTTCTAAGGGTTTAAAGTTATTATGCACGATAAACTGTGACAGATCTTTCATTATCGTTTCATATTGATCGTTACTATATTTAATTTTATAAACTTCTCGGTTTAAAACACCATTTTCAATATGAAATCCAAAAAAAGGTATTTTAAAAATCAACAATTGGGCATAGACCTTTGCTGAAGTGTCATTAAAACGACTCTTATCAAAATATACTTGTAATTCTTTGTGCTGATTACTGATGGCCACACGACCTAAATAAATCACTCCTTGTGAAACCTCAGTGCTTAGTAAACTAGATGCATCTGCAAGTTCAATGGCCCCCAACAGCTCCAAGGAGTCTTCCAGTATCATGACATACTTTTCAGGTAATCGGTTTTTACTAATATGATAAGGTAACAGGACATTTACAATAAAACGATTATGAAACCGTCCTTCATCTTTTGTTTTGACTGGATAAATTACTTTGTACTCTTTAACAAAATTAGAACGTCCTTTTAAAATATAACCTTGGGCCAATCCAAAACTTAGCTCCATTTTATCTTCGACTAAATAATTGTCATCACGGCCTTTTTGATTTTGATTTTTAACAATTTTACGTGCAAAAGTAATTTTAACTTCTGCGATTAAATCAGTCTTAATTCCTAAGTCTTTCGGGTTTATAACAATCTGTTCAAACATTCCTGCAGTTTTCTGTGCTAATGATATTAGTCCTGTTTTCACACCATCGAACAGCGGTCGTAGTACCTCTTTTATTTCATTACCAAAATCTTGGGTATAACCATCAAATAAGTTCTGAGTTAAGATACCATTTTTTAAGATTTCAGTTTCTGTCGTTATATTTCTTTGATAATCAAGTTCAGAGAACTCATTAGACAGCTCAAACGCCTTTACTAGCTGATTTCTTCTGGAAATTAATTTCTCTATCAATAATAGCTCAATTTCTTTTGGCCAGCCGCCAAGTTTTACAGCATCAGTAATTTGTTCTCTTGAAAGCCTTGCAATTAAGCGCACCATCCACTTTGCATCAGAAAAAGTTACTTGATCGAAACCTGAATTATTTTGGAAATTATGAAAATTTATATGAACAGCATTAGGAGTTACCTTACTTACTAAGTCCCATTGGAATGCCCCTGGTTTTTCTCTAAAAATTCTTCCAAATGCAAAGCCCATATCGTGCTGATAGTGAAACATCTCAAATTCACCATCAGTACTTGGTTTTAATACCATTTTATTATTTTCCGCTTCTTTTAAGTCAAGATTTGCAACCCACATATTAAATAATAGGATTGCTCGAACTTCCCTTAAACTACGATGGCCATTTTCTCCCCAGGCCCAAGGACCTATTCTTTTTATAGGCTCTGGCTTAGTTTCAATAAGTGCTTCAGTCCAAATAATATACTCAAGACCATCCTCAGTTTTTCCTTTTTCTTTGATATATTTATCTAAGTCATAATCTAAATAATAACTATTCCATTCTTTTTTAAATTCTCTAAAAGAAGTTTTCTTTGGTAAGATCATTTTGAAATCACGTACGTACTTAGAGATATCAACGTTATATCCAAGAGCAGCAATTAAAGATGCACTCGTTATCTCTGAATGCATTTCTGAGCCAACTTTAAGTTTAAACTTTATTTTTTTGCCATTTCTAATTGTTGTAATATCGACTTTGGGCTTAGACTGAGTTTTTCTAACTTTTTTAAAAACACCAGTTTCAGGAAAAAATATATCTATATCTTTATATAAGCGATTATCTCCTCTATAGTTTTTTTCAATATCCACTTGTTCAATATTCTGTTTTGTCCAAAAACTTGTTTGATTTTTAGGGTCTATTGAAGACAAGTCTTTACCAGCCTCTTTTAACTCGCGTAAAGTTTCTTGACTATAATACAGTCCCGTTTTGGAATCATATAAGTTTGAAGCCTCTCCTTCTGGAGTTTTTGTCTTAGAAATACTCCAGGGCTTCAAAAAGTTTTTAACAAAATCTATTTGTTTGATAATAGGAAGCCGAACCCCTTCAACCAATGCAGAGTACTCTAGTTCTAATATTTTGGCGTATAAAGCTCTTCTTTCTATATCATTATCTAATAATTGAGCCTCATCTAAGTATTTAAGAATTAAATCGTAAATAAATACAGAGTCTGATTCCATTGCTTCTTCAATAGCATCATTTTTACTTTCTTCTTTTTCTCTTGTTTCATATTGAATTATATTTTGAATAATTTCATCTTTTCTTTTTTCTATGTTTTCTCTAAAACTTTCAGTCTTTGCAAAAGAAACATTACCATCTGAATAAAAAGTCTCATTAATTTGGGTTTCTAATTGCTTATCATGAGGAAGTTCCACCATAGAAAAAGAAATCATAGGAAAAACAAGTATTATAAATATTACTTTTCTCAACATAAAAAACCTTTTTGAATAAAATAAATTACATTACCATTTGATTAAATGGCGCCTGGGCCACTCTATCAAAGTGAAAAGGTATATTATCCTCTAAGGTCTCTTGAACACCTGTTCGATATTTAGAAAAACTAGAACGTGTTAATCCAAAATAACTTATCAGGTCTAGAAACCACTTAGGGACTTGAGTTGTACATTTAAGCTCTAAGATAATATTGTTTTGATCATAAAAATTTAATGGATTATCATAATGACAAAGACCCTCTTCAACTGGACTTAAGTCATATTCTTTTCTTCTCTGATATCTTAAGTCTCGATCAAAGGTCACTCTTGCATAATCGTCAACAACTGATGCATAGGCCTTACGTCTGTATTGAGTAAAAACTTTTGGTTCAGCATTATGAGAAGCAGCTAAACGTAAAAAATGATTCAAATAATTTGTATCATCTGAGATTGAAAAGTTTTCTTTTTCTTCTACTTCATACTGTGCAAACTTAGCCGCCCAATTAGGGTCATAAATCTTGGCCCTTTTCTTTTTCACAATTCCCATTGTTTTGTGCTTTACCTCGCAAAAATATGGAAATACCGGGTTATCACCATAGGCCCTAATTCTCATATTAAAGCGATGATCTATACCTGCTATTCTTCTTTGTAAAAACAAAAAGTTTGGGCTATCAAGATAAATATTATTCACTTTATAGAACTTATCATCTTCTCGCTCAGAGAATGGATCAAGCACACAATAAATTTCAACAAACTCGCTGATAGCATCTACCAGCTCAAAAGGTATTAAAAACTTTAATTCATAACGCTCAAATAACAGCGGGGAAGAAAAACTCTGTTCACTCATAGTCTTACTCCTTTTATATTTGACACTAAAAAATAATCTCTTACTTTTTCAGAGGATAAATACCCTCTCATGGCCAGTAGCTCTGTATACAAAGCTAATATCTTATTATTTAGTTCATGATGCTTCATTTTATAATTAACAATGGCTTCTTTAAGTTCCAATTTATCTAAAGGTGAATCACCTTTTCTCTTACTTAAAACCGACAACATTTTTTTTGCATTTGTATCAACTTTAGAATCGATATTCATTTTTATAAGACGTATGTTTGACTTTAGTTCATTCTTAATTTCTTGATATTGACTTCTAAGCTCCATATTTTTTTGCTTGAACTCATTTCTACTTTCGATAGCATCAATTAACTTTTCATTTGTATCTAATCTTTTAGAGCTACCAAGAGATGGGATATTAAATGATAAGCCAATACCTATTCTATTATCTTCTTTGGGATCACTCTGCTCATCGTAACTTGTATCCAAACTTAATTCTATATGATCTAGAATCTTATTCTTCTGTTCCCTCTCTAGCTCATATTTAATCTTCTGTGATTCTAAGCTTTGCATTTCGTATTTTATATCGACAGGTACAAAACTTTCTTCAGATAAGATTTTCTCTATCTCTTTGAAAAAAGTACCTAAATCACGTTTTTTGATATTCTCTAAGTTAATATCAGCATTTGCTTCTAAAAGTCCTTGCTCTAACTTTGTTATCGTATTTGATACATTTAACTCATCCGTTTTTATTTCATTTAATTTTAATGTTGCTGTACTAATTTTTTCGTATTTAACAAGGCCTTGTCTCGAAAAGCTTTTTAGAACTTTTACTTTATCTTGATATAAGTTTTTTAACTGTTTTAACTCATTTGAAATATTCCACAAATGTTTTAGATTTATATAATTTTCGATGAGTTTTTTATTTTGTTGAGTTGAACTATTCTCTTTTAAGTATTTAAGTTTATTCTCTTGTAACTTATAAAGCTTATTTTTAAGTTTAGTTTCATTAATATTGTCAGGGTAAAATCTCAATGAATATTCTATTCCACCTTTTCTGAAGTTTCCTGTACGGTCTTCTTGTGTATCAATTTTAAAGCGCATTGATTCAATCAGAGGGATAGGTGCCGAGAGTTCTTCATTGGCAATTACCTTAAAAGAAAATAGGAAGATTATAAAAACATACTTCATTTAGTTAGCACTCTTTAGTATCGTCATGTATTGTGTTTTTAACGGCTCGTTATTATCAAATACGACTACAAAGTTTTGTAGGTCTGAATCAAAAGATATCCCTTCTGGTTTTTTGTTTTTGAAAAAAGCTAATTCTTTAGGACTACTTGATTCTATATCCATGACAAGCACTCTTCCTCTATGAAGATGTCCATTATTTGCCGTTGTAAAATATAATTGATCTTCCAATAAGAACATATCACTAATTCCTTCATTCCTATCAGAGTCTCTATTTACTGGTAGCGATATTTTTTTCCAAATACTTACTTGGTTCGCATTAATCTTTTTTTCTGCAAATATCGAATCAATATCTTCTAATTGTAAAATGATTACTTCTTTTTTATGACTTACTGGATTTCTCAACCCCAGATAAACATTTTTATTCGCAAAAAACATACCTTCAATATCAATATAAAGTTCATTCTCTTTACCTTGACTTAGAAGCCTTACCCATTCCTCATGCTCATTATTTTTTGCAATTAAACTAAGTTGTTCATAAAGTAGGATTTCAGAATCTAAAGTTAGATGAACTCCTGACCTTTTGAGCTTTACAAATTTTTGGCGACTTTTTTTCTCTTTGCCTTTTTTATTTGGTGATTGAGATGCTAGAAGATACACATTACCTAACTCATCAACTGAAATTGATTCTGTGTCGTTTATTTTATCTAGGCCGTCAACTTCAATAACATGAGAGTCCATCTCTGCATTAGAATTTAATAAATACACAAGGGGTCTATTATTGTCAGACTCATCACTTATCATTAAGAATTTTTTTAATTCTGGTATATAAATTAATCCTGATGGTTCTAATAAATTATCTTTTGGACGATTACTAATCTCTTGATAAATCTCGTCCTTTTTATCATTAGTTGTGTTTTTCAAATAGGAAATATTAGATATGCTTCTAGAATTATCATCAAGGTCTAAAAATACCTTCTCTCCCAATAAAAAATTATTCATTTCTGGAATTTGAATAATCACTTCTCTGCCCCAAACTCTGTCATTTGGATTTCGCTTGAATCTCTCTGGAAGCTCCACGATTCTATTTCCAACGCTTGTTATAGAAGCACTCATTTTTTCTTTTCTACCAACAGAACTAATTTTTACACCCTTATTTACTCTTACATCACCCAAATGGGATTCATGAATAAACCCTCTAATCAAAGTTGGAGTTGATTTATGAATTGTTACTAGAGGTTGAAATGGTGATACTGATTCACCTTTTTTATAATTTACAGCTCCAATATGACCTGTAAACTGAGCAAAAATATATAAATTCTCTTGCCCCTCATATAAGATTTTTAATTCTGACTCTAGCGCCTTCATCTGTATGCTTAAAGTATCTTCTTCACCTGTATCAGTATTATCTATACTTTGCATTTCACTATTTAATTTTGCATTCAATTTATATTGAGAAGTTAATTCTTTTAATTTATGTGTTACCTCATTTATCTTTGTTTCTAAATCAGGTCTTTTAAGTTCAATTAATAATTGTCCCTCTTTAACTGATTGCCCTGGGATTACATGTATCTCTTTAATAACTACTGCATGGTTTGAATTTATATTAATCTCTCTAGACTCTGTTACACCTATAAAGGTAAAAGAGTTTTTCGAAATAACATTCAGTCCCACGACAGTTAAAAGTGCTATTGCCCAAATACATAAATATAAAAAATTTGAACGTATAAATTCTATCGTCTTGTCTAAGTTCATTTAAACCTCCACTGTACTTTCTTGGAGTAACAGATTTAGCCCCTTAACAGATGAAAGGGTTTGAAGATTCTTCATAAAATTATCATAAGTTTCTTTGCGCTTAAGTTTGATTTGATAGGCATAGTCTAAACGGTTTCCTTGCGCCATTTCTCTTAGAGTAACAAGGGCAAAACTTTGGCATGAAGAGGAAAGTAATTGTTCTAATTTATTCTTATCTTCTTGATTATCGTTTTCAAGATTAAACCTTAGCAGACCATCATAATGACTCTCTTTACTAAAAGGTAGTTTATGAACAATTATTGCAAAAATACTAAAACCGATCGTACCTATTGCAGCTATAGAAAAAGAGTAAACACCACAGGCAATTCCAATTGCCAAAGACATAAAGATAAAGATCATATCCTTCGGGTCTTTTAAAGATGAGCGAAAACGAATTATCGCCAATGCACCCATCATTCCAATCCCACGAGCTAAATTATCTCCTATGGCCTGCATTGCAACTGTTACAACAATAGATGCTAAGATCAATGTTTGGATATAATTTCTTGAATAGCTTAAACCTTGAAAGGTCTTTTGATAGGTGATTGCAACCATTGAAGAAAGAACAAAGGACAAACAAACAGAATAAAAAATCGATATTGCTGTCGGGTTTTTAACGGTTGTTATTAAACTGGTAATGTCTAGCATATCCATGAAGTCTCCTCACTTTTTGAATGAGGAATCTTAACACGGTGCAGCGCATAACAAAATGCTAACAATGTCTTTTGGTAATTTTTATACTAATATGTAAATTCAGATGCTTAGGTCTATCCTGGGAATAAACCCCTTAATTTCATTGCCGCTTCCAGCTTAGATAATGCCGCAATTAAAGCAGCACTTTTCATATCTGTTTTAAAAGCATCTGCTTTATACACAACTTCATCAAATGATTTTTTCAAAATGGAATGAAGAGTTTTATTAATTTGGTCATGATCCCAAAAGAAATGGGCCAATCCCTGAACCCATTCAAAATAGGAAACAACAACACCACCAGCATTACAAAGAATATCTGGAATAATGAAAACATTCTTATCTGTTAAATAAGCAACCGCTTCTTTAGTTAAAGGGCCGTTTGCGCCTTCTGCAATCATTTTCGCTCTAACTTTTTCACAGTTTTCTTTGGTAACAACGCTATCAATAGCAGCTGGAACTAAAACATCTACATCAAGTTCTAACAATTCTTCATTTGAGATATGCTCTACGCCCTCTTGCTGATAGTCTTTCATCAAGTGTCTTTCCCTGACGAAAGTCGCGATTTTCTTTATATCAAGTCCTGCCTCACAGTATAAACCACCAGAGTAGTCACTTACTGCAACAATAGTTGCACCTTGGGCCACTAAATCTTCCGCTGCAGGAATCCCAACCTTCCCAAATCCGTGAATTGCCACGGTTGTAGATTTATCAAGTCTTTTGTTCATTTTTTCATAAGCAAACTGAATACAATAAGCAACACCTCTACCAGTCGCCTCTTCTCTTCCTAGTGAACCACCGACAGAGATTGGTTTACCTGTAACTACTCCATGAGATGCATATCCATGAATTTGTGAATAAGTATCCATAAACCAGGCCATTGTTTGTCTATCTGTGCCAATATCTGGTGCAGGAATATCTTTATCAGGGCCTACAAAAGGACCAATTTCCATTGCATATCGTCTTGTTAGTGCCTGAAGTTCTTGCCTTGAAAGTTCATTTGGATCAACTTTAACTCCCCCTTTAGCACCACCTAAAGGAAGGCCTACAAGTGCACATTTAAATGTCATAAGCATTGCAAGAGCTGTTGTTTCTGAAAGGTCAACGTGAGGATGGAAACGAATTCCTCCCTTTCCTGGACCTAATGTCATATTATGTTGAACTCTATATCCTTCAAAAGTTTTTACTGTACCATCATCTAATCTCACAGGGATTGAAACCTGAATTGCCCTTTTAGGGTATTTTAATCTTTCGATAATATTAGGATCAGCTTTCATTGTAGTTGATGCCATCTCAAGCTGAGCTAAAGCATCGTTATAAAGTGGACTGTGATAAAGTGCCATATAAAACTCCAAATTAATGTTTCTTTTTAATTATACGAATTTTATATGAATTTCTAAAGAAGGAATAGAGAAAAATCTTACCTTATTTTAAAAGCGTTTATGATATTTTATCTGAGCAACATTTCTCTCTGTTACACCTGTTTCATTAATTTGCTCAAATTCATTAATATCTTTTGTGTGAGTAAATCTCAAACTCCAGTTTCCAACTAGTTTTTGATCTAAAACAGCAAGTACTAGACTCTGATCAATATAATAATTTAACCGAGCTTTCGTTCCTGTACTTCTAAATCTGCGTTCAAAACTTATTTCTTGATTACCATTTACTCCCAGCCATGACCTTATATTTATAAAGCGACTTTTAAGATCTACTTTTACCATTCCAATCTCTAATCTCGGCTGAATGCCGAACTTAAAACGCTCTTTACCGACTTTAATATTTTTCTTTGTTGTAATTGCTGATTTCTTATTATTTTTTTGGGCGTAAACAATTACCTTATCACTTTGCTCAATACTATCGATTGCTTCAATCTCATCATCAGCAGTCCAATCTTCCCATGTCTCTTGAATAGATTCGTTTGATTTTCTCTCAACATCTTTTGAGATAAATCTTAAATAATTTTTTTCAAAGTATTTTTGTTTTTCTGATGGAGTCGGAAGATCAATAAACCCTGCATCCTCTAGGCCATAGTTTTTAGCGTATTCTTCTTGTGCCTGCCAGTGATTAAGTTTTTTTCTTGCCACAACAAACTTATCCTCAAACTTTTGATGATAAGAATCGTAAGAACTGATTTCAGCCTCGATTGGTACCAATATCATATCATCATCAGGCACGAAGTTTGCTGGCTTTCTATATTGGGCCAAGCATAGTGAACTGTTTAAAAATAAGACAGCTATGTAAAAATGTAATACTAAATTTCTCTCTTTTACTCTCATAAACACCTATTTTCCCCAAAATTATGTTTCTTAGGTATTTATAATGCATATAGCGTGCCAGTTATCTAGACTAACTCATTAATGGCATCGAGAATTTCAATTTGTATTTCGGTGGAGTCATCTAGATCTGCATGTTGCTCTAGTCTTAAGAAATTATCAACATCTGTTCTCTTATAATTTGCAGCAATATTAGGGCCGTCATTTATTAGAGTATAAGGACCATTAGCAACGAAGTTGAGATTTTTGCGGACGTTTTGAGGTATTAAATCATTATCAAAACCCACTGAATCTAGAGTGTCTAATAAATCAATTGAGCGAAAACCGTTTTCAATTGAGTTTAACTCATTTGCTATTTCTACTGCTGTGTCTCCTCCAAAACTATGTCCTACTAATAGTATTGGTTGAGTAGGTTGACGCTCTTTTATCTTTTGTAAGATTTCTTCTTTTTGATCCCAGCTATAATGCTCGGCACCCTCAACAGCTTCCGCCATATCTCTTATACCATCATAGTTTCCTTTGACTGAGCTCGCGCCGAACCAATCAAAACCACTAATAAAAAAGATTCCAGGTTTATCTACGTTTCCAAACTTTTTTTGATGAATTTTGACAGCTTTTTCTGCTGCAGATAATTCTTTTTGAAGCTCTTTTGATCGATCAGAAAGTGTAACTTTAGTAGCGTCTTTAGACTTGTTCTTAGAAATGAATTTTTCTTGAACATCTTCTGTAGCGTTTTGAACCGCTTTGGCTTCTTGATTTTTGTTTAATTGTTTGGGTGTTTGATTTGTGATTTTATCCATAATAATAATGCTAGCACAGGAGGCTAGCACTATTTGATATAGGGAAATTTAAACCAATTGTTGAGTTTAACGCTCTTCTATGAAGTCTTTTGTTTCGGCCATGAGCTTTTTAATCATGGCCATAGTTTCTTTATCCATATCGAGATCTTTTGATTTTTCTTTCATGGCCTTCATAAATAATGAAGCTGAAGTATTTGTAAGACTTGCTGTCGACTTTTTCTTGGCCGTAACCTTAGATTTTGTTTTTGGTTGAACCCCTGCCGCCGAGATTGCTCTTTTTAATTGTAAACGCTTAGTAAGATCTCCATCTAAAATTCGCGCTTTAAGCTCATTTCTAAGCTTACCGGTCTCAAGTGCACCCCATTCAAGTAAAACATATTTTTCAGTATTATGAATTTTGGCAGCTTCTTTAATTTTCTTTGGTAACTTTGCAATCAATAAACATCTGTGAACTTCTGATTTTGAAATACCCAATGCTGATTGAATTTTTCTCTCTGAAGCCCCTGTTAGTTTCTTGTATCCCATTATTGAATCTGCTTGATCAATATAGTGAAGTTGCTCTCTGGCTGAGTTTTCAGAGAACTGAATCGCCATTAGCTCTTCTTTAGTTTTATCTTCTAAAATAAAACACGGAGCTTCGTGCATATCCTTTAAAGTGCTCATTGCTCTAAAACGACGTTCACCACAAATTAAAATATAATGATCTTTTTCACGATGAACAACCAGTGGTTGAATTAGACCATTTTCTTTAATATTGGCAGCAAGCTCTTTAATAGAATCATCATTAAACTTTGTTCTAACCTGAGCTTTTACTGTGATTTTATTCAATTTAATTGTGTCTAATTGAGCACCTTTTAAAATCTTTTCGTCATGAAGTTTAAAAATCCTCTCATCAATATGAGAAGGGATATCAGCTTTTTTTCTATTTTTTTTAGATACGCGAGCTTTAAATTGCTTGGCCATAGATTCCTCTTATAATCCTAAAGATTCCCAAAGGTTCGCATAATCAGCTTTACCTTTAGAGTTTTTCCCCATTAAAAAAACAGGCTTTCTTGTAGAAATTGATTCCTGCATATCAACAAGGTTACGAACACCAGAAGCGACATTAAAAGACTGAGCTAGCTCATCAAGTCTTTGTTGTTCGATCTTTCTTCTACCATTTAGCATTGATGGAATAATATTGAACTCTAATTTTGTATTTTCTGAATCTTTAATAATCTCAAAAGTATCCATTAACTCTTCTAGCCCATCAATTGAATAGTCTTGAGCTTGAGTTGGAATTAAAACTCTGTCACTTGCAACTAGAGACATGATTAATTCATCACCAAGCATTGGAGGAGTATCAATTACGACATAATCATATCTATCTGCGATTGCTTCTAATCTTAAACGAAGTAATCTCTCTTTTCTTCCAGCATTTTTTCTTACTTCTGCTTCAGATAAAATCAAAAGCTTTGCAAGGTTAGCTAAGTGTCGACTGGATGGGATAACATCTAAGTTCTTATAGAACTCATGGTCCCCTTCTGAAGCGCAGATAACATCTTCTGCTTCTACGTCTCCAATCAACCATTCTGGAATCATTGTTCTTTTAACATCAACCCCTAAAGTCGTACTTAAATTAGCTTGAGAGTCTAAGTCAATTACTAAAACTTTATTTCCTTGGTGTGCTAAATGTGTTGATAACTGGTAGGCCTGCATTGTTTTACCAACACCACCTTTGTTGTTGGCCACTGTAATAATTTTCGCCATAGTCGAACTCCTTTCCGACGGATTTAATCCCTTATTTAAAAATTTTATCTTTGCTATCACAGGACGTCAAAAAATAAATACGATTGCCTTTTTAAGGAATTCTTCTAATATAATGGGTTCTATGAGTGAAAATACAAAAAGTTTATATGCTGACTTCAATGGATCAGCTCCATTGAATAAAAAAGTTAAAGAATTCTTACTAGAAAGAATGGCGACTGGAACATTTTCGAACCCTAATTCTTCGCATGCGTTAGGTAAAAAGATTATGTTCGCTATTGAAAAGAGTAGAAGATCATTAGCAAAGAATATTAATGCTAAAGCAAATCAAATTATTTTTAATTCGGGGGCCAGTGAAGGAATAACACAAGTTTTTCATTCAGTACTGGCTGACAAGCCTCAAGATGGTAGAGACATTATCGTAACAACAGGAATTGAACATAGCTGTGTTGTTAAATGCTGCGCCTATTATGAAAAAAGAGGCTACAGAATTATTCAAGTCTCTTCTATGCAATCAGGTCTTATTGATATTGAAGAGCTTAAAAACATTGTTGACAAAAACCATGAGCAAATTGCATTCGTAACAATAATGGCGGCAAATAATGAAACAGGGGTAATTCAACCATTAAAAGAAATTACTTCGATTTGTCATCAGCATTCATTAAAAGTTTTTTCTGATACCACTCAATTTATCGGTAAAACAAAATTTGATTTTCAAGATTCTAATTTAGACTTTGCCGTAATGAGCAGTCATAAAATAGGTGCCATCATTGGTTCAGGCGCTCTTATCGCAAAAGATATAAATGATCTTAAACCTTTGATTATGGGCGGAGGTCAGGAAAAAGGTTTAAGGGGTGGTACCCAAAATTATATTGGAATTGAAAGTATGGCAGTTGCCCTTCAAGACTTTCAAGACAGTTTGCATCTTCTTGATCAAGTTGCAGTAGAAAGAGAACAATTTGAACAAAGAATGCAAAAAAAATTCCCTCAAATAAAGATCATTGGACAAGAAGCTCCAAGACTTGCCTCGACAACAATGCTTTCTCACCCTGAGTTTGACGGGCAATTAGTACAGCAAAAATTAGAAGACAAGAAAATATACGTTACAACGTCATCAGCTTGTTCAGATGATGAAAAAGAGATTTCGAAAGTTTTAAAATCAATGGGTACTGACGAACAGACGGCTCGCGGAGTCGTTCGAATTAGTTTTTGTTGTCATGTGACAAAAGAATGTTACCAACATATTGAAAATGCCTTATGCGATATTTTTCAAAAAAATTAGTTCTTCCAATTTTAATCACGGGGATTGTGATTGCATGTACTTCTATTAAGTCCATGCGTGATAATCAAAGAAAAACTGGTCATTATAAACTTTATACCTATCCATCTAAAACTCAGCTTCCACAAAGTGATGAACGATACAAAGTTGTAAATCTTTTTTCTGTTAATGATTTCAATCAACAAATCGCTCCCCAAATTTTCTCAATTCCAAATCGCTTTGGAGAAAATAGAAATTTAGAATATGGAGGTTTTGACAATCTCTTGCTATACACAAAAAAGATTAAAGAGATTTTTCCCGAGAGCTTACTTATTAATGCTGGTAATTATTTCTCTGATGAAAATTTAAAGCAACAAATCTTCAAGGCAAATTTAGTTAACTTTGATATTTCAATTCTAGGAAAAAATGAATGGAGTTTTTTAACAAAAAACAACACTCCCAAAAGTCTCGATCGAGAGTTTTCTAAGCTCAACCACCCTATCCTCGTAAGTAATTTTTTCGACTTAAAAAATGTTTCTAATTTCAAATGGCGTAATTTTCAAAACTATCAGATTAAAAAAGTAGGCGATCTTAGAATCGGTTTTATCAATATCGTTCCACAGGGTTTCGCAGAAATAATTGATAAAAACTTTTTAAGCGGAATTTTCATTCAAAAAACGATTTTAAGAGTCATTGAACTTTCTCATCTTTTAAGAAGAAAAAATGTAGATATCATTGCTTTAGTAATTCCAGAATCAACTGACTGTAGTAAAGCTCAAGCAGAAAACCTAGGACTTCCCATTGAAAAAGTAAACTTTATTCCTTTTAAATATTATTATTGTGAAAATCAAAACCATGAAGTTTTAGCAGCTTTAGAGAAGATGCCTCATGACACAGTTGATATTATTTTTTCAAGCGGAAGTGCAAATTTAAAAACTGCAAATTTTATTCATAACACACCTGTGCTGCAAAACTTTGGCAATGGTCAATTTCTCTCTTGGGCAACACTTGTTTTTGATACAAAGTTTCATAAAATTGATAAGCAAAAAACTATAATTCATCAGCCTATACAGCTTTGTAAAAACTTCTTAAAAAAACATCTAGACTGCTACGCTGCTGAAAAATTAGATAATCAAGAGTTAATCCCCGCGATCTTTCAGGGCGAAAAACTATCGACAAATTAACTCATTATTTTCACAAAAAACTCTAAGACCTTTTTTACAATAACCAAGAGGACTATCATTGATGCAAAAATCTAGTTGATAATCACTTGCGGCCCACCCTGTAATACAAGCTGGCGCATTTTTATGGCCACACTGAATATTTCCACATTTCATAGAGGCTTTCTTTTTACAATTAGAGTTTATAATAGGATAACTCGCAAATGGGCATAAAGAACAAAGATTGGGTATTTGAATATTACATTGGTCATCAACTTGAAAACAATACTCACCATTTTTTAGTTTATTTAAATCCTTAGAGACGCTTTGTTTGAGAAAAGCATATTTATTTTTTTCTAATTTGATCTCTATTGTACGTTTATCAATATCAAATTTTATAATGTCATCATGAATAGAAACTTCAAAATTATAAAACTCAGCGATCGTTTTAAATTTTTTTACATCAAAGGTACTATCACAGTTTTTACGAAATTCAGTTTTTGATTCTTTAAGTATCAAAAACGAATCTTTTTTCTCTAAATAAAGACAAGACTTAAAGATAAACTTTACTCTCTCTTGTACATAGAACTCGCCAACAAGAACATAACCACTGAAGCTCATATCATAACGATGATTAAGCTTAACGGGGCCTTTCACATATGCGACCACATTTTCTAAAGAACTAATATTTTCAGCTTTTATTTGAAAACTGAACAAGTAAATCAATATAAAAAGTAATGCTTTCATAAAAATCTCATACATCTAAAGGCGATATTATTTTTCATAACTTCATACTCTTGAGAAGAAATCCCCACAAAGGAATTATTTAAAAAGTTTTCACCACTCCATGTTGCTCGTTTTCCATTTCGATGCCATTTACTCTCTGAGTTTAAATTTTTATTTGATACCTTAAGATTGTGTGTATTATCTAAAGAATCGAAAACTTCTGCATAATCACCTAAGGCATAATTTATACCTATCCATGAAACTGAGCGATCACCCATATAAACAAAGGGTAATATTGTTTTGCATTCTTCAGTATATATTTTTGTACAATCTTGCGTGTTTTTTGGTGGATGGAGTTTTTCACGTTTTTTACTCCACGGGAAAGGGTATTTATAAAAGTATTTATTCTCTTTAACTTTTTGATTTGGAAAGAAGGCGGCAGCGTCAAAAACCTCTGTGGATAACAATTGTTTTCCAACACTTTTACAATACTGCTTTCTTTGCTCTAAGCTCAGATTTGTAGATGGCGAGGGTAAAGAGTTAGATGGTATCTTTTCTTTTTTCCAGCGGGCCACTTCAAGTGTAGAAACGTAATATTTATCGACCTCAATACTGAAT
>CATLVU010000056.1 GCA_950061135.1 uncultured Oligoflexia bacterium | reverse complement strand
CAATCTCCCACCTAATCATTCATTTTTATTATAACCTCATTTTTTAATTGAAATCAATCCTTAAATAACGATGTAAACTACTGAATTTGCGAAAAGGAAGCGTGTACCTGTGAATATTTAACACTCCTTGTTGCGATGCATGGGCCGCTCGGATATAGTCCTCAAAAAAGGAGCAAGCTTGAAAAATCTAGGCCTTATTGTCTTATTCATACTCATTGGAAGTTCTTGTAACACAGAGAAAAAATCTTCTAACAAAAAAGAACTCAAGCCTAAACAAACAGAACTCACAATCGCTCGAAATCAATTTTTAAAAGATCAGATAACACCTTTTAGAAAAAGAATACAAAAAAGTATTAACGCTTTTGAAACTTTCGAATCATATAAAGCTCAAGTCCAAGAATATCAAAATTTAGATACTATAAAGTTACAAACATTAAAAAAAGAGTTTTTGGATAAATATGGGCAAAGATCCAAATCGATAAAAAAAGATGTCTCACATTTAAAAGCAGATATCTCTGAGCTACAAACTCTAATCATTTCTCAACACAAAACTGTAACACCAATGATTGGTCGCTATGAAACAGAAGCTGCAATCGTGAAGAACTGCTCTGAATCTTTAACACAAAGTAAGAAAAAACTTGAGAAAGATGTAAGCTTAGCTCAAAGAGACTTTAAAAAACGCGGTAAAGAGTTAAAGAATCGAATTAGTAAAATAAAACGTCTTAGAAAAACAATCCCAAGAGGTGAAACTCAATTTTCTCCTGTTAAGTTTTATGAAAAGAGAATTAAGAAATTTGCAAAAGTCATAAAAAAAGCAAATAAGAATAAAAAATATAAAAGATTCACTAAAAAAGAAGACCAACTCTGGTTTCCAAATAATAAACAGTATGTGGAAGCAACTAAATACTTACGTGATACAGAAACCTTCGCCCTTAAACTAATCAAGGAGTCTAAAAAATTTAAAACTGTTGCGAATAAGCGATCTAAAACCTTGAAAAGAGAAAGTGCGACTTGTAGTAAAAAGAACGACAAACTTTTAGCGTTTAAAATTTTGCTTGATCAAGAAATAGACCAACTTAACCAGCTTGTTGCTCAAAAAGAAGATAAAACAAATAGCTTAGTTAATTATCTTGAGGTGAACAGTGACTTTTATGTTGCATACGAGGAATTTCGAGTTCAAAACGATATCTTGCAAAAAAATATTGAAAATAAATTTGCAAAACTCAAACAGGACTTTCAAAAAAATGAAAACGAACTTACAAAGAAGTATTCAACCAAATATGCAACAATTTATTCAAAGCTCCAGGCATGGATATCAAATACAAGTATAGACGGACACGAATCCTTAAATATCATTGAGTTTATAAACAATACAGGACATTCATCTAATGAATTAACTCAAATTAAAGAGAAGATGGTCTTCATCTTACAACTAGCGCTAAAAGAATCCTCTCGAAAGCCGGCAACAATCGACCTTAATATAGGGAAAGCTGCAGGAAGTATACTCGGTAGTGCTACAAAGGCCGCATTTAATGTTGTTAATGAAGCAACAAAGCCAATAAAAAATATCAGTAAAGAGTTATCCAATATCAAAATTAGTGTTCCTAAGATTAAAATTGTTAATATTAAACTTGATCTTCCTAAAATAAAAACACCTAAGATAGATATAAAAACTGGTGCTTTTAAAGTTGATCTTCCTGAGATCAAAATTGCAAACATCAGTATTAATAAAGTTATTGATTATGACTTTAGCGATATTGAAATTGCTCATCTTGAAATCAAAACACCTGAAATTGATTTTATAAGTGATCTTAATGATATGATTAGCTCAAGCGCAGAAAACGTCATTAAAAGTATCAAAAACTTTGAGATCCGAATTCCTAAAATTAATATCGTTAATATTCAGGCAGATGTAGCTAAAGATATTCGAAACCCAATGAATATAATTCACAATGGGATGGATACGGTAAGAATAGGTCTCAACAATATTGTTAATACGGGAACAAAAGCTAAAGAAGATTTTGATCGGGAAAAGAACAAGTTTGAAGAAGATGTAAACCGAGAAGTAAACAAAGGGCTTAAAAAAGTTGGTAAGGCCCTTGAGGCGGCAGGACAGCCTGAAAATTTAGCTCGAATTGCTGTCGTGTATGCCGCAACCATTTCAGGTGGACCTTTAGGTGCGGCGGCCGCGAATGCGCTTTTTGATAAACTTCAAAATCCTGGCATGAGTGAAGAAGACATGTTCAAAAGCTTTGCGATTGGCGCAGCTGCTGGATATGCTGCCAATTATGTGGCGGGAGCACCTATTGAAAGTCTCCAATCCATGCCTAACGCTGCAAGCGCTGTCACTAGAAATCTTGTTACAGATGCAGGTGAAATTATTTTAAACGGCAGAAATTATAGTACCGAAGAATTTTTATTAAGTGTCTCAACAGGAGCTGCCAATTTAAACAGTGGCGACTCAATGGTTAGTGAAGTCATAGATTCAGCTGTTAACTCGGGTAAAGATTATGCGCTTGATCACCTCATCCACAAAGAAAAATTTGATGATGAAGCATTTTCAAATGCAATCGCAAAAGGCGTTGCAAATGGTTTAACGAGAGAAGTAGTTCACGGCTTAATGGATGAGTATATTGCTCCTCATCTTCCAAAAGACTTAGATAAAAAACTCTTTAGAAACTTGGAAGAAATGATTTTTACAACTGCTCAGTCTGAAAAAATAAAGCAACTAGAAGCACTGGAATATCTATCAAGTACAGAGCAAGAACAGGTCGCAGAGTTTTTACAACAGGGCCAAGTAGAATATTTTAATTATTTAGCAGCAATGCTCAATAAACCATTAGAAGAGTTAACAATTGATGATCTTACGAATCAGGATCTTGTTGCTGACTTTACAACATCCGGTTATATGCAAGAGCAAGCTGAAGTAATAACTGCCCTGATCGATGAATCAAGAACAATTAATGACCCGACTTACAGGTCAACCGCTTCAGCAATTAGGCTTCTACCGTTTGCTCTAATTGCATTACAAACTTATGCAATTTATAGCGACATAGAAAATGCTAAAACCATACTAGAAGATTACAAACAATCGGGACTTACTCCTAAAGAATATGCTCTTCAAAACAAGGCCAAAATTGGAGCCTTTGGAACCGGAGTAATGTTATCCGCGATTCCTTCAGTCAAAATTCTTTCTAGCATGAAGAATATGACACCAGGTATGATTGGGAAGATTGCTGTTTGTGCGCGGAAAACTGGTTTGTTTTCAGGGAATAAATACAAGAACTTAAAGGCTAACTCTAGTTACGAGACAGTCAAAAGTTTCTTTAGAACCCTTGGGAAATCTGACGTTCCCCTGCCTGTAAAGAAGAACCTTGTTAAATCTTTTGATTTGAAGACCATAAAGAAGGAAATAGTCAATTCTGATGTCTATGTCTATAGGTGGCATAATAATGACGACGTTGCTAGGAAGCTTGGAAGGTTTGTGAGTGATTCCCCTATTACTGATAAAGGTGCTGCTCGTAGGTTATTGGCACTTCCTGCTGATAATAAAATGCTGCACCTTGATAAGTTCAAAATTAAAAATGGAACTGAAATATATAGAGGAAAGGTCGCTCCGTTGAATGGTCATGCAGGTGGTGGTTCTCAAATATTTATAACAGGAGAAAATGTTGAGGATATTTTAATACCTATTCTTGATTGAGGTAATTATGAAAATAGATGAAGTAATAGAACAAACTGAGAAATATGTTGCAAGTGACATCTCTGAACATAATAAATCTTTAGCAACAATGCTTCTCAGAGAGTTAAGAAAATTAAAAGAAGACGATAATTATATCGTCCCTTCAAGTGTAATGAGAAGTATTGTAGACTCTTTTGATTTTTCAACGGAGTATTGGAAGAAGTATTTCTCTGAATATTGGAACAAGAATTTATCGAAATTTAAAAACCCTTATGAATAATATTCTAAAACTTAATCTCCCACCCCTCTTCTTTTCTCATATTGAATAATTATTAAAAGTATAAAAAATGAATCCAAAAGATATAGAGCAATATACTCCTGACGTTTTTTATAATTTGAATAAAATATTGTCGAGTATAAGAAGATTCGGACGTTTTGTGTCAGACATTCCTTTAAGCGACAAGGATGCAGCAAGGAAACTATTATCCTTACCTTCAAGTAACAAAATGCTTGTTATGGAAAAATACAAAATTCCTAAAGGAACAAAGATTTTTCAAGGAAAGGTTGCACCTCTTAATGGTCACCCAGGAGGCGGCAGCCAAATTTTTATAACAGGTCAAGATATTAATCAACTATTAATTCCAGTTTTGGACTGAGGACAATATGGAAATTACAGAACTTATTAACGAAACAGAAAAATATATATCAGGTTCCGATTCTGAACATTATAAGTCTTTAGCTGAGATGATTCTGCGAGAATTAAAAAACATTAAAAAGAATGAAAATTATATTGTTCCTGCTTCTGTAATGCACTCTTTAATTGACTCATTTGATATTTATTCTGATTACTGGAAGAAATACTTTTTTAAGTATTGGGACTCTAATCCTAGTAAATTTGAGAACCCTTATGAATAAAACTCTAAGACTTATTCTCTATATCTTACTCTTAAGTTCAATATTTCCAACAGTTCAATATAAAATTACAAATACAAGTCTAATAATATTAGACCTCGCCTAAGCAGCACTTTTCATAAACGAAAATCACAAGTGTTTTTTCTCACTTTTGTTTAAATTAAATCTCATTTGAATTAAAACTTCGAAGTCTTCCGTGACGCCCAATGAAGGGCGCCTTTACCAAAAGGAATTTTCATGGAAGAGATGATTAGGGTGTTTCTACTCATTTTTCTTATGTACGTATTATTACGTCTAACAGAAAAGTAGAGCTTTAGGGGGATTGTTAACAGCAATCTCCCACCTAATCATTCATTCCTATTATAACCTCATTTTTTAATTGAAATCAATATTAAAAAATTTCATCAAAAACTTAGTTTTGCAGAAAAGAAAAAATCCAAGCGGTTTTTTTCACATTTATTCAAATTAAACATCTTTTGAATTAAAACTTCGAAGTCTTCCGTGACGCCCAATGATAGGCGCCTTTTACTGAAAGGATTTTTCATGGAAGAGATGATTAGGGTGTTTCTACTCATTTTTCTTATGTACGTATTATTACGTCTAACAGAAAAGTAGAGCTTTAGGGGGGTTGTCACAAGCAATCTCCCACCTAATCATTCATTTTTATTATAACCTCATTTTTTAATTGAAATCAATCCTTAAATAACCATGTAAACTATTGAATTTGCGAAAAGGAAGCGTGAACCTAAGCTAGCGAAACCTACCCCTCACCAAACCCATCACTAAACCTTGCGTACAGTGATGGCGACACAGTCTCTTTTAAGCGTGTACGATAATACTGTCTTATCTTTGCAAGTTTAAGCTTGATATCATTTGGATCAGCAATAAGATCATTTCCTTCGGACTTAACCTTAAGCCCGTTGGAATAATCTACTTTTACTAAAAAAGGCTCATTGGTATTTGGGTCAATACTTTGAATGGCAAAGTTTTTTCCCTCAGTGATGTATTTTATAAAGTTTAAAATTTGATCATTAATTTCTAAGTCCCCTGCCTCGATTTTCGCAAGGATATCATTAATATTTCCGTCAAAGGTAAACACGTTCTCTGCAGCTCCTTGTCCTGAAGCTGAGCCTGTTGCTAATGTTCCTACCTGAGAAATTGGAGAACCTCCGCCTGCACCTCCAGATGCTCCGCCGCCGCCAGCACTCGCAGGACCTCTTGCGCCCGCGCCGCCTTGGCCTATTTTAGCTTTGTAAATATCTTCCAGGGCCTTATCAACTTCGTCTTGTTGTTTGAATTGCCCCTCTCCTTCTCCTGTATCTCGAGAATCATCTTGGGCATACTCTGGAAAATCAGAACCATTTACATCATCAAGTAATGGCCTATTAACATCTGCAACTCTAACTGGGTCAACAGTGTTTGTTTTTTGTTTTTTAGGAATCGTTCTAGCGATTCGATCAATAGTCTCACGAGAGCTTAATGGATTTCCATTAGAGTCTTTAGGATTTACTAGATTATCAATATAATCATCAATGATTTCATTATTTCTTGAAATTTGTGATTGCGAAACCGAAGGCGCGCGATAAGTGCTTCCAACAGTCGATATTGGACTTGCAATATTTCGAGTATTATTTTGAGCTACGGCCGCTTGATTTTTTCGACCCGAATTATTTAATGAAGCAGTTTCTAAGCTTGTAGGATTCGATGCAGCTGTACTTGCACTCGTTCTTGATTTACCAGCATTTGGATTATTTGTATTAGTAACATTAGACTCAGCAAGTTGTGGAGTTTCTGCTTCTCCTAAAAAGTTTCTCACTAAATTTGGTGTCTCACTATATTCTTTTTCAGCAGAAAAATTAATTTCCCCCTCTGGATTTTTTGCATTTTGAAAAGCATCCGCAATCTCTGGAAATAAATCCATAAAAATTAATGTATCTTCACATTCCACACTCGGATTTTCTTTACATGACTTTATGTACTCTTCTTTTGAAGAGTTCGCAAGCTTCGCCTTTTCTTGCTCAATGGAGGTGCAGTATTGTTCTTTTGCTGCTAGGACGTTTTCTTTTGTATAAGCAGTAGCCCTGTCTTGAAAGCTAGAACTATCTGCTAATTCGCTACCTGTAAGAGAGTTAAAAGGAGAATTAAGTTTCAGGTCATCTAGAGCTGTTAGATACTCAATTGTTTTTCGCGGTAGAGGTGAATTATTTTGACTCTCTAAACCTTGCTCACATAAAAGTTTTAATTCATTATTTGAATTTGAAGCTGTAACTATCGCTTCATTTTTTGACTCAGTAGGGATTAAAGTTTTTGAAAGTTTTTTTAGATCATTAAAACTTTTAGGTATATAATCCTCAACTTCTTTATCTGAAATACATAAAAACTTTGAAAGATTTTTTAATGTATCCTGACACCTTTCATTCATTTTATCTACAATATCTCTATCCAGGCTCTTCAAGTCATCCACGCTTACCTGAGTAATATTTGTAAAATCTTTAAGCTTGTCTGTGAAAGCAGGAACTTTTTTTAGTCTCTCAAATACGATGAATTTCTCCTTTCCACTGTAAGAGAAATCCATATAATCCATGAGATCATCCCATGTACTCATTTGAATATTTTCTTTTTGGGCTGATTTTAATATTGCTTGAAGTTTTTTGAATGTTGACCTATCTGACTCAACTTTCATTCTCAGAACATCCGCCTCTGATATTCCACAGCTATTACTCATCTCTCTTAAGTCAGCATCTGTTTGAAATTCAGGATTAGTTCGACTAAAAAATAGATCCTTAGGTTCCGGCGTTATTGGTTTTTGTCTAAAGGCATATTCTATTTGGAATTGTTTTCTGATTTCCTTTGCTTGCTTTATCGCTTCGCTTCCACATTTCTGTGTACTTTCTACAAGTTTATTAAGAGTACATGCTCCACCTGAAGAGCCTATCGCTTCAGGATAAGCTGTTGCAAGGTAATCTATATTTCCAAGGTATTCCATTAGATTCACTTTTGCTTGGTCAATTAAGTATTGGGCGGTTCTTTTGCGGAGGCGGGATTTTGTTTGTTGTGGGTTTTCAGATGGTCCGAAAAATGAACTTGCTTCTTTGGCACAATCACAAACATTTTTTTGTCCTTTATCCAAACCAAGTACATCATAACATACAGAATTGCTTTTAATTTCAATTTGTTTAATATTCCCATCGACTTGGAGTGTATCTAAAACAAAACATCCCACTGCGTAGACATTTAAGCTTAGCAACTGAGAAAGAAAAATAACTCTAATTATTCTTTTTATCAAATTACTTTACCCCTAATTCTTCTGCCGTCTTGGCTCCAAAAACAAAAATTAACCTGTTCCTCAATGCAGCTATATCCCCACGATTGGAGCCTCCTAGGCGTGAAGCATGATTAGGTTCTAAAATTTTATCTAGATAATCTAATAACGTTTCTGGTTCTCCATCAACATATTCAATAGCGTTTATGTCAATTACTGTTTTTCTTTTGCCATTTTCAAACGAGCTATATTCTTCAAAAATAAAGTCATCAAAAAAACTTTCTGCATTCCCTAAAAAAATCGCTCTTTTCGCTATATTTCTTCTTTGCTTTAAAAAAGGAATATCTAACTTGAAGTGCTCACTTTGACTTTTACAATTATACTTCATTAACTTACTAATTACAGAAGGCAGACTAGATTCAAAGTCTACTGCGTTTGAAATTTTTAAAACTCGACTTATAGTAGCTCTTACAATTCCTCTCATTGATAAATATTCACTCTCACCGTTACATGCAAATGATCTTGGTCCGTTACACTCTTTTAATTTAGACTTCATAAAGACTTTATAATTTTCTTTATAAGTATCAAATCTTGAACAAACAACCTTTGAAATCTTCTCAAACTGCTCATCTGTAAAATGTCCTATATTCTCAAGGTCTTTTAAGCTTCCTCCAACAGTACTAGGCACTCGACCTTCAACATGACAGCTTACACATCCGTGAGATGCATCACTAGTCATAGCACGAGAATAAGTATTACAAGTAAAGGCCATTGTAATTCCTGTTAGTAAGTATAGAAATCGCATCTTCAAACTCCTCAGTTTGAATTAATATAAATAATATATCTTGTCGGTGATTGATAAAATTAACTTAACTATTTAACCTGAGTATTTTGTTTTATCTTTAATATTTTTAATACTTTAGGAGGTCGCTGTTACAAATTTATTCTATTTAGTTGGTGACCAAAATTTGGGGCGGTTATTTATTAAGTAAAGAAGCAAAACTGCTCAGTTCAGCTTTAGTAAATAATAATGCAGTTACAGGAGACTCAGATGCCCCTTCTATCATTAATGGATAGGCCACTAAAAAGTATTCACCAGCAGGAACTGATTTCAAATCTAACATTTCCAAAATAACAGCTTTTTCAAAAATTTTCTTATGAATAGGCCGTTCCATTTTTCCGGGCATAAAGTCTGTTGATTTCCAACTTGTACCATAGAGGTTTATTCCCTTATCATTCACTAAATAACTTGCGGCATCTAAGCTTAATGTAAGGACATAGTTGGGATCATGAAAACCTGAATTGTTTGTAGGGTAAAAATCTGTCGTTAGCAAAATCTTTGAAACTTGTTTATTTCCAATTTCTTGTTCAAGCTCTTTATGACTGACCTCCCAGTGAAACACGCCATTTTTTTCTTTATAATTATTCCCCTTTAGCTTAACAACTAAACAGTTTCCAAAAAAGTAATCCCCTTGAAAGTATTGGTCGATAGACCTTCCATCGTTATCAACATGAAGACTACCCTCCGCATGTGTTAAACTATGAGCAGCTATTTCGTGTATATCATAGTTAACAGGAGGCATTTTCCCTTCGGTTTTTTTATATAATGACTGTTTATTATAAACAAAAGGCTCTCCCCATTCGGATGTCAGGCTCATTGAAATTTTTTTACTCAAAATATATGGCAATACCTTTCCTTTGTTATAATGTTTTACTTGTCGGAGGAGTGTGTATCTATTTTAATAAAAGACCTTTCTAATAATGTATTTAATAATAACACCTTTACAAATTATTAGCTTGTAGTAAGCAGCTCCATATTATCTATTTAGGACAAAGTCACAGATCCTAGCTCTTAGGGTATACCTACATCGCTTAGGAATTATCATTTTTAGACTAGCAACTTAAAACAGAAAAAATTACAAAAAGCTTTGTCGCGAGGCACAATATGCTATGATCACCCAAAAAGGTCTCAAATGAACAGTAACTACGACTTCCATGAAATTGCATTGAACCATAATGTTATAAATGCAATGGCAGCTGTAAAAAACAATAAACTAGCTATAGCTAATATGTGGTTTTCTTTTTCATCTTACATGCCATTTTTTCTAATACAATTATCTACAAAAGCAAATTCGATACAAACCGTATCTAAACTCATATCAATTGCACGAGAATTATCTCCACAAGGTGTACATGTATGCCACATAATCATTGATGGACTAATATACAATTCTCGAACAAGGCAACTTAATCCTGATCTAGATAGTGATAGATATATTCGTATGAGTTCTTTAGTGGAACTAGTTAATTATATAATAAGTCAAAAGAAAGATTGTTGGACACATGAAATTGATTTAAGGCCATACAATGAATCTTTTTAATAAGTCCTTTATTTTTTCACTAATTCTTTTGTACAGTTTCTGCTCTATTGCCAAACCAAAAATTGCGTTTGTAATGATACTGGAAGATCCAAATTATAAATTCACTCAAAGAATAATGAAAGCATATCAATTCCTAAATAAAAGCGATAGTTTTGAAACAAGCTTTTATAGTCATAATGGCGATATAGAATCGATACAAAAAGTATCTCAAGAAATAAATAAAAAACAATATGACCTAGTTATCGGAGGAGAAACAAGCAGAACTGCTATTATTTTAAGTAAATTCATAACTAACATCCCCATTCTATCACCAACAGCTACTAGTCCTCAAGTTATCGAAGAAGCAAAAAATCTTTTTCTACTCTCTAGTTCTAATAATACTATTGCAAAAGAAACATCTAAGCTATTGAGCAAGTTTATAAGTCCAAATAGTACATTCGTTTTTTTTCATAATAAGTCATCCCCTTATAGTGATCAAATGACTAAAGAGATTATCTCAAAAGTGAAAAATGAATATCCTAGCATCCCATTAAAAATCATTACATATTTTGATGGTTTACCAATAACAAAGAAACTTTTGTCACCTGCTATTAAACATCAAAATGTGCTTTTCATATCATATTCGAAAGAAAGCGAGTTAAGATTGGTACATCATACACTTGTAAGTAATAATACTTACCCCATATACTTTGGAGGTGATGCTTGGGGTTCAAACGAAATGATTACTTCATCATTTCAGAAAAACGACAAGAAATTTCACGCCGTCAAATATACGTACTGGGATGAAGATAGGTGTCAAACTCAAAGACTAAAGGATATCTGTCAAAGTTTTCTGAAAGAAAATAAGTCTATAAATGAATATCATGCGATTGGATTTGATACTTTTTTATTTATAAAGAAAGGCTGGGACGATAAGAATAAAACTTTTAACTTTGAACAACACAACGATTTTTTCACTTCTCAAAAAATCCAACTTCAAACGAACAGAGCGCCTAATAAAGACTTGTTCTTCTATGAATTTAAAGATGGTAAAAGACAACTACTCAAGATATGACAAAGAATGAAGTCGCTCAAATTAAAAACATTTTTTATACAACATTAGTGATTATGTTGACGTTGAGCTTTATTACACTTTCAGTGTATATTACTAACAAAATCAAAATAGAAGAAAGAAGAAACCAAAATCTTATACAAATTGCAGTCGATCTACTTGAGCAAAAGAGAAAGCTTATTCTAAATGAGTTTATTACTCAAAACTTTGATTCTACAGAGTTCAGGATAAAAAGCACTTTAAATAGAATATTTGAGAAAAACTTCTCCGTTTTCATCGTAAAAAGTAACCAATGTATACAAACGAAAAAAATAAAACAATGCCAAAAATATCTCAGTTATATCGACAAAAAGACTTCTATAACAAATTATCAAAAAATTAACTCGCTTCATTTTATTGTAATGCCTATTAATGCATTCAATAGTAGCTTCGGCCATGTCATTATTAACCTTCAGCATTTTTCTATAAAATATCATTTCTCTGAGATTATCACTCTTATTCTTATCCCTTTTGCTTTACTGATTGGAGTTTGGATTATAATTTTTAAACGAAGCGAACAAAAAATAATAATCCCTTTACTTGAAAGTATTGTGGAAAATAGAAAAAATAGAGAAGTTGCATTAATCGCTGAAAAACTTGCTCACGATATAAGATCTCCATTAGAAGCTTTAACATTTATCTCACAAGAGAATTCACTCAACTCTGAAGAAAAAGAACTACTGACTTTTGCAACAAACAGAATTAGCGACATAGCCTCAGAAATGCTGGATAAAAAAAGAGTCAAGCAAGAAAAAAACAATGATTCAAACCACCTATTAAAGAACATTGAGAAAATTATTAAAGAAAAAGATCTTTTGCACAAAATAAATTTCACTATAAACACTAACAAACCTTTTCATATAGATACTTTAGAAGAAAAGGAGTTTAAAACCATTTCATCAAGTGTTGAAAATTTAATTAACAACTCAATACATGCAGTAAATAACAATTCAAATCCTATCATTGATATTTCAGTCTTTTCGACATCTGAAGAGCTTAAGATAATTATTAATGATAATGGTCACGGGATTGATGAAAAAATCGCAAAAAGAATCTTAACAGAAGAAGGTATTACAACCAAGAAAGATGGGAATGGGATTGGTCTTTTTCGTTCTAAAGAAAACTTAGATCAATTAGGTATCGAATTGGAACTAATTACGACATCTAAAGAAGGCACTCGTTTTCAGATTTTATATAAGTATACTTAACAAGAAATGCAGCATTAATTTTTATCTATTAACTAAATCAAAAGTCGCTACTTTAGTGCACATAAAAAACATATACAGCCCTGATAAAAAATAACAGATGGCCATTATAAATAATGCTGTTTCGGGATAGTTAGAAATTAGTGGTAATAAAATAATTGTTCCTAAAATCTGACCAAGACACATAATTGCAAAATAAGCAGTATTAAGTGTCCCTACCTCATCTTCATTGACACTTTTTATTCGAACCATAATAGATATTAAATTCAAAATATTAAAGCCGATACAGTTGAAAGCAAAAGATAAGCCCAAAAGCCAAGTATTCTTATACATAAGCACAATTAATAAGCTTATAATGGTAGGGATAAATGCAACTGCTAGTGAAAAACGATAAGCCCGCTTATAAAATAATCGAACAATAAAGGGGATAAAGATCAACCCAACAAAAAGACCTAAAGAAATAATAATAGATATCATTTTTTCTGATAGGCCTTGCTCCTTCCCATAGACCGCGATTACCCCTGGATAAATAGCACCTGGTATATATGCAATTGCTGTCCCAAAAGAACTGTGAAGTAGATTTTTATGATCCTTTAAAACTTTAAATCCTTTACAAAAATACGTATACTTTATTTTTGAAGTTTTCTGCACTAAGCTCTCTTTGGGAAATACAACTTGATAAATTATTAACATAGGAAAAAATGTTGCAAGGGCAACGAGAATACAACCCGTAAAACCAATTAATTGGAATAAAAGACCACTGATAACTGAACCTAACAAAAGCGTTCCACTAAAGACATAAGAAAAACTTTTAATCACTTTTTCTATTTCAATTTTTTCTGAAATTTTATGTAGCAATGAAAATGTAATGCTATTCTTATGTACTGATGACAATGCTGCTAAAAGAGTAGATAAAATAAGCATTGCAAGAAAATTTAACTGTCCAGCATAGAACAGAAATAAAACGATAAGATAGATAAAGATATATAGAGAATCTATTACAATTGAAGCATATCTTTTCGCAAATTGAGAAAAATAAGAACTCAAATACGGAGCAATAAAAATATAACCAATTGCTTGACCTAAATAAAAACTTGAAATTATATTTAGTCCCAGGTCTGTGTCTTTTATTAAGCTGGTGCCTAACCAAAGAATTGCAAAATCTGCTGCAGCATTCCCTACAAGAGAGACCAGTAAAAATACTAAATATAAGTAAAAAAAATTTTTAGCCATTACTTGTAGAACTTACTTTTTCTTTAATAATAATATTATCAAAGAATCAACTTCTCTACAAAAACCTACTACTTATTTATGTCCAACAATCCTGACTTTACTAACTCTTTATAAAGCTTGATTTGCTCTTTAAATATCTCTTTTTGTTTTTCCAAGGGAAGATCAGAAAAATCTCCATTTTCTGATATATTAAGCTTCTGGCTTAATTCTTTACTTCTCTTTTCAATCTGTTCACCTGCAATAAGCATTTTATCAACGTTTTCTCTTGTAATTTTTAAATCTGTTTGACTATTCAGTAGTGCAACAACTCCATCTTTTGCCATTTCTTCATGGGCCCCAGTCATTATAAATATCCCATTCAAAATGATACCGCTTACAATTACAACCAATAATAGTTTTAATTTTTTGTTCATGTTCTTCTCCTTTCTAAAGTTTTTTACCTGTACCAATTACAGGAATTAACCACGAAAAAGGATTTGTTTCACAATTGAATGCTTATAGAGTTAGTCTTTTGCAAATTTGAAACATACCCCTTAAACCCTAAATTTTTTACATTTACGTAAGTTTTTACGCACCGCAATCTCAAGGTGAGATATAGTACCCTCGCTATAAAATTTTGGAGCTTTGTATGCATAAACTACTGTTATTATTAAGTCTAAGTCTATTTTCTTCCCTCGTTGGGGCAAACGAGCGCGCTTGTAAAGAAACCAAGATTGGTGAATACGACAAAGCACTATGGGATTTATCCCTGACTTCAGGCCTTAAAGGAGAGCTTTTTCGCCAGCTCAATCAAAAAGACATTCTATTTGATAATCTAGATACTGAAGCAAATTTTAGCTTGGGCCCACATCTTGATTTAGATATTACTTTTTCAAGAAAAGTTGAAGATTATCTTCCAAAACCGAAAAATGACACTGTTTCAAAAAATGATATTTTTACTTATAGAGTTCGTAACCAAGTTGATTTTAAATTCGAAGGTTCTGTTTCCCATAGTCCACTTTTATTCTCGGGAGGAACAGCTGGGGTAAACTTAATTCATATCTCAACGAAAAATAATAAAGTTAAAAATCAATGTGAGCTTTTACAAAATATTCTTACTAAGAAAACTGAAGAAGATAAGATTTTCATAGAGGCCAATTGTAAAAAACGAAATAAATCATTAATCGCAAAAGCATATAAAGGTTTGGTTGATTTTATAGGTTATCTTCCAAAGCTTGTTTTACAAAAACTTGCGAATAATACCAGACAAGAAATTCATGCTGATGATCCGATGTCTCCTCTAGCACTTCATTCAAAACTGGGGCTTCCTATTGATTCAGAAATTTTCTTACAAGAAAACATCGATATCGCTGTTGGTGATATCATTGAACATACAACTCATTACAGTGTTACCCCTCTTGGTTTACATTTTGATTTATTTGAATTTGTTAAGCCTAGTTATTCTCGCTTTAAAAGACTTTTTAGAAAGGTGGGCCTTAAAAAACTACCTGCAAATAAAGTAAAAATTGAAATCCAAGACATCCAACTCTCAGGTAGTAGCTCTGAGCTATTCAGAATCGAGCCTAAGATATTAGGAATTTTACGTTTAAAATTTGGTAAAGGAACTCGCGAGAAGTTTCAGCAACAGAGCTTAATTCAAAGCTACACCGTTGATATTTCAAAACCTCTTGGACAGAAGTTTTTTAATAATATTCTCCTAAAGTCGTACTTTCCAAAAATAAAATTAAAAGCAGGAACGAATATTTTAGACACACAGGGATTTGAAGATGTAGTCACAGCATCTGCTCCAATATATAAAGACGGTGAAGGACGAGACCGTTTACTCAATCTTAAGTTCTTTAGTTGGCTTAAAAAGAAAAGACGCTCTCATTACAGCGTTCAAGAGGTTGAGTTTGAAAATGAAAAAGTTCAAAATGTCGGCGCAATTTTTGAGGACGATAAAGAAAGGGATTTTGACTTAGATCTTGGATTATTTGAAATTAAAAAGAAGAAAATAGATCATTCATGTCAAATGCAGTCATCAATAGATCATTTTAGAAATAAGTCACTACAAATCGAATGTAAGTACTCCAACAGATATGCATCAAATGAAGAGATGGATGATATTCACGATGCATTATTAATTTCTACTAACGAGCATGCAAGTGCTTCTGACTTAAAAACAATCAAAGATGCAAACCTTGATCGTGACAGAGTTGATTTTTATACAAGTTTAAGCTTTTCGAACCAAGGGCTGAACAATATTCTTTTTTCTAAAACTGATCTAATATACTTAGAAATTGCAAGAATGTTATTTGGCGAAAACTCACAGAACGTTTTTGCACAAAAACATCATTCAGCTTGGCAAAAGATGGGACGCCTAGGCCATCCAAAACTTAATCGCAAAGATCGCTTCAAAGACAATTGTAGTGAAGTTATGAAAAAATATAACATCATTGAAAACCACCATAGAATGTACAACGAATTCAATGGTATTGTTGGTAAAAACAAAAACCTTTACAACACTAATCAATCTAGCTGTTATTATTATTTTGCAT
>CATLVU010000055.1 GCA_950061135.1 uncultured Oligoflexia bacterium | reverse complement strand
ATACTTCCCAAACAATCTGTTTACCCTTCTTGGGCACGACTATCAAGTTGAAGCCTATGAGTCGGCCCTCCGATTATGCCCACCGCATATTTGTTTGAATCAAGAAGAATCTAAAAACATGGAAGAAATGGAAATCTTCTGGAAGGATGTTGGAGCGGTCTATCTCAACCTGATTCTTCCACAACCTAAGAGTTTTGGTGTGCCGGAAATTTCTCATAGTTTTATAAATTTTTGGGGAGGATGGTATGTAGTATATGACGCAATATGTTTTACCATTATTATGCAATTATTTATAAAAATTATCAAATATTTTTTCCTGTTTTATCTTAATCTTTAGTTTGCCGCTATTCCCTTTTAAAACAAATTTTTCTTTTGCCCACTTCTCAATCTCTTGATCTAAATCTGTTTTTATTAATAATTGCGAGCTTATTTGGTGTAATTTGTAATTTATATCATGCTCAAATACTAAATTTGCCAAATCTAAATAAATTTTAGAATTTGTTATAGAATAATTTAAATCAATATTTAGAAAAAAGAAAAAAAACAAAAGAAAAAAGTTTTTGTAATTTAATAGAAGCTCTTAAAGAAATAAAATATTTTAATTTTAATAACTCAAGTGTTTTTTCAGGGAAAAATCTTAGTGCACTTTTTGCTAATACCGTCGTAGACGAGGACAATCGCAGAAACTCTATTTTAGTAAACAAAGACCTAATTGATTTAGATGAAGATGTTGTCGCCTTTGTCTTTGATGGACAAAATGACTTAAACAATATTATTGCAGGCCTTACCTTTGAGGGAAAAAACATAAACACCACTCAAGGTATCGCCGGCACAGAATATAACAATGGAAATATTAAAATAAGCCCAGGCGAAGTTGTGGCCTTATCACTAAACTTAAAAAATAATTCAAACTCTACTATGGCGGGTGTACAAGTCCTGGCCAATGACTGGGATCATATGAAGTTAACAACGCCAAGCGATCCTATATATAGCGATGGAAATCCAAACAATGATCCTCCATTTAGCTATATAAATAGCAGTACAAATATCACAGGTCTGGACAATGGAGATATCTCAGGATTCATTGCAAATCATTCTCCATGTATCTACGAGGGATTTCCAAAAGTAACAGAGGGTGGTGTTACAGATGAAACGACAACCACTCCAGGAAGCTGTAGCTATTTTTCAACAACAAACCAAGACTTAAATTTTGATGATACAAATGGAACAACAGTCTTTTCGAAATACGTTGAAGACTCACCTCAGCCTATCTGCCTTGTACAATTAAATGATGAAAATGAAACTCGTTGGGTTTCACAAGATCATTTCAGAAGGAGCACCTTGGCACTAGAGGACAAAGATTGTTTAAACAATCCTTCAATGTCGAGCGAATCTTTTAATCCAAATGAATGTCTTATCAGATCACTTCCAGGTGGGAACACATCGATCTTTGGAAAAATCGACCCTCAAAAAACTTGGGCCGAAACACTTCGAGGAGAAGATCCAGATGCAAATGTTACATTCACACCTGCAAATACAATTTTATTTGAAGTAAATAAATGGATTCAACCAGGAACAAGATTTAATTGCCGTTTTAGAGTTCGCTTCACAAACTGTAATGATTGTTTCACTAGAGCTGACGGGTCAGAGTTTAAAGACAGAGATTATACAGGACATACGCCATTTAAATTAATTAATTTTGAATTTACGGTACTAGACTAATGTTTAAAAATAAAAAACGGATTTTTTTCACTCTTTCTCTTCTACTCTTTTGTGGACTCGCATCTTTATTATTCCTAGACAAAAAATCTTCAAATCATAAGACCATAGCAAATAATAACCAGATAAAAGGCTCAAGAGCTCCAGCATCCATCCCTGATACAAAAAAGAAGATTAAACCAAATACTCCCAAAGTATCTAAGGAGCTAAAAGAAAAACTTAAAAGCAATTTTGAAAAGAAATTTCCAGATAAAGAAAAATTAACTGACTGGGAAGTGACCAGCTATCGCCAAAAAGTTCGTTACAAAAACCATCCTTTTAACAGATTTCAGCACGTAAAAATTAATTTCGAATACGGCGGAAAATACGGTGCCTTTGAGGCCCTTATTGACCCCAAGACGGGCTCTGTTCTAAGAACATGGAATAATACTCGATATGAAATAAAAAAACCACCTCGTTTGAATATCACAGGTAAAGAGTATTTTAGAGAGTAAACTCTGCTTTTAACTCTTCAATCCTTTCCGCATCAATTTTTTTCACCAGTCCTTTAGGTTTTTTTACGAGAGTTACCACCTCTGTAAGTCCATTTTGCAAACTTGCAAAATCCCCTTGGTAGACATCATCAAAACTAGCAAAAAACTCTTCAGGAAAATACGCCATCATCTTTTGCGAAAGATCAGGTAAAAAAGGAGCTAACTTTACACCTAAAACAAAAGTTAATAATGCAGAATGTGCGATGACTTCTCTACATTTTACTTCATCAGTTTTGATTAAAGCCCAAGGTTCTCTATCTGAAAAAAACGTATTGGCCATTTGACCTAGACTCATTACTTCTTCAAGTGCTCTTTTGATTTGAACTTTTTCCATATAACTATTAATGGTTTGAATATGTTTTTTCACCTCTTCAAGCTCAGAGTTTTCAAAGAACGATTCAAAATATTCTTTCTCAATTCCGTCTTTCCAATTCTTATAAAAAAAGCTCATAGAACGATTAACAAAATTTCCAATATTATTGGCCAACTCATTATTCACTTTAGCACTGAAACCATCCCAGCTAAAATTTGAATCAGTCGATTCTGGTATTAATGTCGTAAGATAATAACGCAAATTATCTTGTCCAAATTCATTTAACGCCTGTTTTGCATCAACATACCAACCTTTAGATTTAGAGAATTTCCCACCCTCTAAATTCACATACTGATTAGCAGGTAAACTTGTAACAGCTTTAGCTCTTTGAGATGCTAAACACATCATAGGAAAGATAACTCCATGAAAGATAATATTGTCCTTTCCAATAAAATTCACAATCTTCGTATCTTCTCCAAGCCACCAATCATTCAAATAATCTTCATTGCTCTGAATGCTTTCAAGGTATTTCTTTGTATTCGAAACATATCCAATAGGAGCGTCAAACCAAACATATAGTTTTTTACCTATAGCTTCTTTTAATGGGACATCAATCCCCCAATCAAGATCCCTAGTAATTGCTCTATCCACCATTTCTTTTTCAGTCAAAGAATTCACAAAAGATGTAACAGTTTTTTTCCAATCGCTCGATGCATTCAAAAACCATTCTCTGTATTCTGAATGAAATTTTGATAACATTAAATACCATTGATCAACATCCTTAACTTCGATATCTTTTGAATCACAAAATTTACATACTGGATTTATAAGCTTAACAGGATCAATCCATATTCCACATTTTGGACATTCATCACCTCTGGCCTCTTCATAACCACACTCATAGCACTCGCCTTCAACGTAACGATCAGGAAGATAATTCTTACAGCTTTGACATTGTAATTGCTCTTCTGTTTTTTTCTCAATAAAGCCTTTTTCATATAATACTGAAAACCATTGAACCACTTCTTCTGCGTGGTAATCAGTTGACGTCTGTCCAAAAAACTCAAATTCAATATTATAAAGATCAAATAGCGCCTTATGCTCTTGATGCCATTTATCAACATAGTCTTTATATTTTTTTTTCTTTTTTTGAGCATTTTGCATAATCGCAACTCCATGTTCATCCGAGCCACAAATATGCATAACTTTTTGATTAAGGTATTTTAAATGACGCACATAAATATCTGCTGGTAAATAAACTCCAGCTATATGTCCAAAATGTATAGGCCCATTTGCATAAGGCAAAGCAGATGTTACTAAATACTTCATATCGAAATTCCTGTGCGTTCTGAGTTAATGATAGCAATCTGCATAATAACATTGTCAGTTAAAAAAATTCAATCTAAATTAAGCTTCCATGATTAATCTTAGTGAACTAAATCCAGAACAACGCAAAGCAGCTGAAACAATTCAAGGCCCAGTGCTTATATTGGCAGGAGCTGGCTCTGGAAAAACAAGAACAGTTACTTACAGAATAGGCCATATGATATCTAATCTTGGTATTAACCCAAGAGAAATCCTTGCTGTTAGTTTTACTAATAAAGCTGCACTTGAAATGCACGAAAGAGTCACAAAATTACTAGGCCCTCGTAAAAAAAGAGGACTGAACCTTTCAACTTTTCACTCCCTTGGGATCAAGATACTAAGAGAGGACATTCATCATTTAGGGTACAGCAAAAACTTTACGATTTATGATCAAGGGGACCAGCAAGCAATCATTCGTGAAGGTTTAAAAAAATATAAGTCTGCAAAAGAAGCTTATGATAAAAAGACGATTGCCTCTAAAATTGGTTTTCTAAAAAACTCTGGGATCAGTGCTGAAAAATTTAAATACTCCAAACATTTTGATGAAGAAAATGACTACGACCTGGCAACTGAATATGTCTATCAATACTATCAAGACAAATTACATTTTTATAACGCTGTTGATTTTGATGATATCTTATTTCTTTGTGTCGAGCTATTTAGAAACAACCCTGAAGTAGCAAAAAAGTATTCTGAGAAATTTAAATACATCATGATCGATGAATATCAAGATACAAATGGCCTTCAATTTGAAATGGTACGTGCTCTAACCTCAACTCACTCAAATATTTGTGTTGTTGGAGACGATGATCAGTCTATCTATGCATTTAGAGGTGCAGATATTTCAAATATTTTAAACTTTGAAAAAATATATCAAGGTACAACTGTTATCAAACTAGAAAAGAACTATCGCTCGATCGGAAAAATCTTAGATCTAGCAAACTCAGTCATAAAAGAGAATATTAAACGAAAAGATAAAACAATGCGAGCTCACCTCGATCAAGGTTCAGTTCCTCAAGTGTGGAGCTGCGCGAACTCTGATCACGAAGCACAGGTTGTAATTGATGATATTATTGAGTATCAAAAAAGTGGAAAATTTCTAGGTGAAGTTGCAATTCTCTATCGCAGCAATACTCAAATTCCTCCTTTTGAAGACCAGTTAAGACTGGCGCAAATTCCATATACAGTGATTGGTGGCCAAAAGTTCTATGAAAAAAAAGAAATTAAAGACCTAATCGCATATCTCTCCGTTATTTATAATCCCAAAGATGAAATATCTTTGAGAAGAGTTTTAAACATACCCCATCGAGGGATTGGAAATAAGAGCTTAAAAGACTTTTTAGAAATTTCTCATGAGAAAAATATATCTCTTTTTGAAGTTTTAAAACTTCAATGCCAAGAGGTTAAAACAAAAAAAGAAGAATCCATACACCACTTTTTATTCCTCTTGAACAAATACAATGCCAAATCAGGTCTTTTTCAAACAATGAAACTCCATGAGGCTTTAGCTTCACTTATCCAAGAAATCGATTATTTTCACTTTGTTGAAAAGTCCTATGACTCCCCTAAGATCATTTCAAGAAAAAAAGATGATGTTCGAAACTTCCTGCTTTCAACCGAAAGATTCGTAGACCGCTTCAAAGAAGAAGCGACATTAAAGAATTATCTTGAAAGACTACTTTTAGTAGACTCGTCACAAGACCAAAACAACCCAGATGATCATATCGCAAAAAATGAAGTTCAGTTAATGACTCTACACGCTTCCAAAGGACTTGAATTTGAAGTTTGTTATCTCGTTGGTGCAGAGGAAGAGCTACTTCCACACAAAAATGTTCTTAAAGATTCTAGTGATATTTCAGAGGAAAGAAGACTTTGCTACGTGGGCATAACTAGAGCAAAAGAAAAACTCGTAATGACTTATGCCAATGAGAGAAAAATCTATGGAAAAAAAATCAAGCGCGCTATGAGCCGTTTCTTGATAAAACATGATGATTTCTACAAGGAAGTTGATAAAAACAATTTTGGAGATTTAAACGAAGAAGAGATCGAGGAATACAAAAGCAACTTTTTTAACGATCTTTTACAATCATTAGACTAATTTCCGAATAATACTGTTTTTTAACAAATAAGGTGTATTTCAGATATCTGATACGAGAGCGGGGCCCAACCGGCCCCGTGTCATTTATAAAGTCAAAAATAATATTTCTTTTTTTCTTAAATCAGACATATTTGAGTTGATATAAAAATTTTAAAAGAATCTTGTTCTTTTTTAACTATTTTCTCTATATTATGTGCCATACAAGCTAATGAGAACCACGTTTCAACTTTTGCAGTTCCAATTCTTCTTATCTTGATACCCTTATTTTTTATATTTCCAAAGACCGGCTCAACTATGTGTTTTCGATCTCGATAAGATTTTAAAAAGCTTGCCTCGCGAACTTTCTTTAAATACTTCTGGTAGATTTCTAATTTCTTACCTCTAGGTACTGAAACGGTATTTTTTTGACTCAACAAACACTCTTTTTTTAACTTACAATTTGAACAGTTCATCTTCTTTAAACTTAATTCAACTCTTCCATTCTTTCCCTTACGGTTGTAGTAACTAAGATCTTTTCCCATTGGACAATAATAAGAATCATTTTTTTCGTCGTAATGAATACATTCAACTGCCTCTAGCTTTTCTTCTATTTCATAATCACTCGATTGTGGTGCAATCGTTGCCTCAATACCTTTATTTTCTAAAGTGACTATATTTTCTAAACTCTTATAACCAAGGTCTGCTAACACTTCTTCTGGTAATCCTCCGTACTCTTTTTCTAGCTGATCAATCAACTTAGGTCATGCTTGGTAATCTTGTGCCTTATTATGAACTAATTGACTTACAATTATTTGCGACTTTGAATCAACTGCAATTTGGCAGTTGTATCCGTAAATAAATGCCTTACTACGGCTTTTGTGTGACAAAGGAAGAGCATCTGAGTCATTTAAAGAGCGCTGTTTTGTAGCAATTGATCTGGTAGAACCTCTAGAGGATTGAGATTTAAACTCAGTTTCGACTTTTTTTTTGCTTCTTTTAATTTTTCAATTCTATTTTTCAGATTTTCAATCTCTTGATTCATTTCAGTCAACTCACTTCCTTTTAAAACTTCAATTAAGAAGTTAAGTTTATCGACCATTGCATTCATCTTCTCGTATTTGATCCCATAAGGCTTCGTTTGTCCTTTAAAGCGAGAACCATCAATAGCAATTCTTTTAAGCCCAATCAGATCTTTGCTTTTACATGCATCGACGACTTGAACAAATAACTCTTTAATTGCATCTGCATGCCTAATTAAAAAACGATCAAACGTTCTTCTGTCTGGACGTAAATTTCCAGAAAGAACAATGTATCGAATATCATTTCGACAAGCTGTTTCAATTGATCTCATACTTGTAACTTTATGAGTAAATCCATATAGAATTGTCTGTATCATTAATTTCGGATCAATTGGAACTTGTCCTTCACCTTTGTAACGATTATCAAATTTTGAAAAATCTAAAGAACTCATTAGTTTTTCGTATTCAAAAACATCACTATTTACAGGCAACAGATCTCGAAAGCTATTTGCTTGAAGTGGATCAAGAGATTTATTTTGTTTGTATTTCATTAAGACACCCCATATCTTGAGGTATTTTTGCATATTCAATACAGAGAAGAAAGGCCAAAGCGCCTAAATTACTAAGTTTGTTGGGCCCCGCTCTCATTACCGACAACTCCGAGACCAACTACTGTCTACTTTTTAGACACTAAGAAAGTCAATTCTACATATCATCTATCTTCAAACACTAAAATTAGGAATAATACGATTACAAATTCTAAAACGAAGGAGTTTTTATGAGATTATTAGCAACCCTAATGCTATTGAGCTTTTCGACACTCACAATGGCAATAGATGGACTCAACTTAGGAGTTTCTCTTCTAGGTAGTAAATCTGACAAAGTAGATGACTTTGATGTAAATGGTGTTTTAATTATTGATTACGCTGGTTATAACTTTGATTTAAGAGATGACCTTGCACTTCAATTAGTACCGACATCAGCAGAAATTGGCCTATCAGACGGCTCAAAAACGCAAGTTTATACAGACCTTGCAACTCTTCAATATTATGGAGAAGACAACTTTATTGCAATGGTTAATGCTATTGCTATTGACTACAAAGACTATGACAACTTTGCTATTCAAGAAAAAAAGAAAATGGCATTAGTTGAAGCAGTGGTTACCAAGTTTATCCCTGTTGGAAAAATTGAGTTTGATCTTTCAGGAATCATCTCTGCAGGTGGAGAAGTTGAAACAAAAGACCTAATAAATGACGGTACTACTAAACTAGATACAGATCACAAATATACTGCAGAAGTAATGGGTGGAGTTTTTATTCCTCTTAAAGATTCTTTAGACCTTTATGTTTATGCTGGAACTTATAGAGAAGAAGCAAAAGCATATGTACAAAAAGGTTCATACTTTGGAGCTGAACTACCTTTTCAATACAATAATTTAACAACATCAATTTACCTTGAAGTTGAAAATACTGACAAAAATTATGTACTTGGTTCTTCACAAGGTGATAGCCTTGATGATCAGATGATAAAACTTGGGATTAAAGTTAACTTTTAATATAAAGAAAAGGCCATCCTTGGCCTAAGATCCCATCCTTGGAATAATTAATTTTGTTCAAATCCATAAATCTCAAATGACCTTGGGTAATAAAAGCCCAGGGTCATTATTGACCATAAATATTTTTTTGTTTTATTTGTTTCGATTACTTCTGATGGATAAAAAGTTAGATAACCATTTTTTTTCGCTTCATCTTCTAAAATAATTTGGTTTTCTCTAGGCATTAGTCCCCAAAAATAAAATGGTTTTTCTAAAACAAAATCAATCGCAAATTTATCGTCAGCACTTTTCTTATCTTGAATTTGATATCCGGTACCCGATTTTGTTTTAAACTCTAAACTCGAACAGCTCACAAAAAGTAGTACTAAAAAAAGTATACTTCTAATGCCATCCTCCTTAGAAATTTTCTTATACTTAAATTCTTAAAAAACTAGTAATAAATGTCAAAAGGAATTTTCATTTTTATTGATGTTTAAAATCAATGTTCTGTTGTTTATTTTTAATCGCTTTTGCCCCTACGATATGATCCTCTGTTCGTTGAGCAATTCCCTGAAATGCACTAAGCATTTCTAGGCTTGAATCAAGGTCATTTTTATGAGCATGAACGATTGCCCTTTTCGTTAACTGAACCGCGATAGGGGCATTTGAAATAATTTTTTCAACAATTTTTTTAGTTTCAATTATTAAATCATTCTTATTACATAAGATATTAACAAGACCCATTTTAAATGCTTCTTCTCCATCATAAACTTTTGCAGTCAATGACATCTCCATTGCTTTTGCAAAACCAACTATACGTTGGAGAAAAAATGTTCCTCCTATTCCTGGAACAAGACCTAATTTAACAAAGGTTTCACCAAACTTAGAAGTCTTCTCTGCAATTCTTATATCGCACATACAGGCCAAATCAAGTCCCGCACCGATAGCTGCACCATTAATCATTCCTATGATGGGAGTAGACATCTTTTGAATACATAAAGGTATTTTCTGAATACCTTTTTTATAGTTTTCTCTTAACTGATTTGAGTCACCTGCAAACATTCCTTCTTGCTTAATCATTAGATCAACATCTCCACCAGAACAAAAATGCTTTCCTTCTCCTGATAGAACAATACACCTAACTTCTTTATCTATGTCTGCTTGCTCAAGAACATCAATTAACTCTTTAATTAAATCAAGAGATAATGAATTACCTTTTGTTGGATTATTTAAATAAATCCACAAACAAAAATCTATCAACTCAACTTTTACGTACTTAAACTTGGAATAACTCATAAACGTTCTTTTAATTTTGTAATAAAAAATTTTGAAGGACTGGTTTTATTAACTTTATTTAAAATAAAAATTGAGGCATCCATTATTTTTTCTAAGTCAATCCCAGTACTTAATCCCTCTGCCTCACACAAATAAAGTAAATCCTCAGTCGCAACATTACCAGTTGCCCCTTTAGCATAAGGACATCCTCCTAAGCCTCCAGAAGAAGAGTCAAATATTCTAATCCCTAGTTCTAATGATTTTAAAACATTTGTTATCGCCATACCTCTTGTATCGTGGAAATGCATTGCTATTTTATCCTCGGGACAAATCTTTTTTATTGCCGATACGACTTCAACAACTTGACTTGGAGTCGCGACACCAATCGTGTCCCCAAGGCTGAGTTCGTCAATTCCCAAATCTAATAATTTTTCTGTAACTTCACACAGTCTTTTAATTGATGTTTTCCCCTCGTAAGGGCAACCGAATACTGTTGAAATATATCCACGAAAAACCATCTCTGAAGATGCATTATCTATAACCTCTTTCATCCGAGAAAAGCTTTCATCGACAGTACAATTTATATTCTTTTTAGTGAAACTATCACTAATAGCTGTAAAAAGAGCAATATCTTTGACTCCAGCTTTTTTAGCATTCTCTAAACCAATTAAGTTAGGAACTAAACATGGAAAGCGAATAAATTGGTCTAATTTAGACTCAACTATTTTTTCATAAAGTTTATCAGTCATCGCCATTTGTTTTATAGATTCAGGTCTCACAAAACTTCCTGCCTCTATAAACTGAAGCCCAGACTTTGATAGTAATTCTATATATTGAAACTTATCATCAAGAGAAATACTGATTTTCTCATTTTGAAGCCCGTCTCTAGGCCCAACTTCTACAATTTTAATTTGTGAATCATTTTTCATTTTCACTTACAGAACAAAGTACTTCACTACCAGCTACCTGCTCTCCTTCTTTATAATAAATTTTCTCAATAATACCATCAGTATTCGCATAGAGTGTATGTTCCATCTTCATCGCTTCTAAAATAAGTATAGGCTCTCCAAGTCTAACCTTTTCACCTTCTTCTTTTAGAACTTTAAACACCTTGCCAGGCATCGGACTCAAGATTGCTCCTGCGCCTAAACTTTGTTCTCTTGAAACTCGTTCAACCTTATTTAGCGACTTAACAATAAATTCTTTATCATTTATAAATATCTGTTTTTGATTATTCAAACCAAAATCAAATACATTAACCTGATCACCAGAGTTCCCTAACGGATATAAATTACCGTTTAAAGCTATCGCCTTATCACCTCCACTTAAACTGACTAAACTATATTCATAATTCTTATTATCAATTAAAATATTACGCTTTTCCATTTACACATTCCTAAATGAGCTTTTCTGATCCCATGCAATTGTCCCTTTTCTTTTTTGCTCATCAGTTAAAATTGCATTTATAATTTTAGCGATATCATTATCAAGAGTTTCCTCTTTTAACAGTTTTTCCGCTTCTTGTTCTATCGTCTGGGTATGATAATCGCCAATAACAAAGGAATATCTTCTCAAAATTCTTTTTAAATAATCTCTGTTAGTTTTAACCCCTGCAAATAAAACATCATTTAATGCTTTTTGCATTTCTTCAATAGCTTCATTTCGATTAGACTTATGAACAATCACTTTCGCTAACATTGGATCATAATTTAATGAAAGTTTTTGCCCATCAGTAATAGCACAATCAAACCTAAAGCTAGGAGTTAGTCTTGCTAGCACTTTTTCTACGCGTCCTTCGGTAGGTAAAAAATCATTGTCAGGATCTTCTGAATATATCCGACACTCAATAGAGTGTCCTGTCTGCTTAATTTGATCTTGTTTATAAGATAGCTCTTTGCCTGCAGCTACTAAAATTTGTTCCTTTACTAAATCCACTCCTGTGCACATTTCAGTAATAGGGTGCTCAACTTGTAATCTTGTATTCATTTCTAAAAAATAAAAATTATGGTCATTAGTATAAATAAACTCGACTGTTCCTGCTCCCAAATAATTAATACCAGCAGCAATTTTAACTGCAGCATCACAAATCTCTTTTCGTTTATCAGTTGGTAAAAAAGCAGATGGCGTTTCTTCTATAATTTTCTGGTACCTTCTTTGAATAGAACATTCTCTTTCAAAGAAGTGAACATGATTACCATGAGAATCACCAAAAACCTGAACCTCTATATGTCTTGGATTTTCTATAAACTTTTCTAGTAAAACTTTATCATTACCAAAAGCGTTCATTGCTTCTCTTTGAGCTGCTGCTAAGGCATCAGAGAACTCTTTGTCTTCTCTAACAATTCTCATCCCTTTGCCGCCACCTCCAGCTGTGGCTTTTATCAGTAATGGATATCCGATTTTTTTTGCTTCTTTGGCAAGCAAACTAGGACTTTGATCATCGCCATGATAGCCGGGTACTAATGGACCACCAATTGTTTCGACTTTTTGCTTTGAAGCTTTTTTATCTCCCATCAAGACTATCGATTCAGAGGAAGGTCCTATAAAAATCAACCCTGCATCTTTTACTTTTTGACTGAAATCAGCATTTTCAGACAAAAAACCATATCCTGGATGAATTGCATCACAACCAGATGACTTGGCTATTTCGATAATCTTATCTTGATTTAAATAGGTCTCACTTAAAGCGCCATGGCCCAGTGAAAAACTTTGTGTCGCTTCTGTAACATGAAGTAGATTCTTATCATCTTCTGCATAAATACTAACCGACTCAATCCCCATTTCTTTACAAGTTTTAATAACTCGTAAAGCAATTTCACTTCTATTTGCTATTAAAATTTTATTTATCATCTAATACCCAATTTGCTTTTCGTTTTTCTAGAAGAGCGCTCATCCCTTCTTGTCCTTCTTCAGAAATTCTTTTTCGAGCAATAAACTCTGTTGTGTAATCCGAAACTTGTTCTTCTGGAATATCACTGACTGACTTAATCAATTCTTTAGAATCTCTTGCTGCCTGCGGCCCTGCTTGCAAATAACTTGTTACAATCTCAGTAAACCTAGAATCTAATTCTTCACTTTCTACTACTTCATGAACAAGGCCCATCTCCTTAGCAGTTTGAGCTGTAAAAACAGCTCCTGATAAAAAATGAGCTCTGGCATTAGAAATACCAATTTTTTTAATACAATACGGAGATATAACTGCAGGTATTAATCCTAGTCTAACTTCTGTAAAGCCAAACTTTGCTTTTGAAGATGCTAAAACAAAGTCACATACAGCGACAACTCCAACTCCCCCTCCTAACGCATGTCCATGTACTTTTCCTAAAACAGGACAAGAACAATTATCAATAGCAGAAAACATTTTATTTAGTTGCTGGCTATCGGCTATATTTTGTTCCATCGAGTATTCTTTCATCGACTTCATCCAATTCAAGTCTGCACCAGCACAAAAAGATTTTCCTTCAGCACTAATAACTACTAATCTAATTGTTTCATCTATATTCTCAAAAATATTAATTACCTGCTCAATAACTTCATCATTAAAAGCATTATGAACTTCAGGTCTATTAAATCTAATCTCTAAAATATTATTTCTTTTTTCAATCACTAGACTCATCATTACATCCTAAAAACACCAAATTTTGTTTCACTAATTGGTTTATAATGAGCAAGACTTATGGCATGTCCTAAAACATCTCTTGTTTGATGCGGCTTTATAATTCCATCATCCCAAATTCTGGCCGTTGAATAATATGCGCTTCCCTCTTTTTCATACTTTTCAAGTATAGGCTTTTCAAACTCTGCAATAGCTTTCTCATCCATAGGCTCTTTGCCCTTATGCTTAAGCCCATCTTGCTTAACTGTACTTAAAACACCTGCAGCTTGAGGTCCCCCCATCACTGAAATTTTAGCATTAGGCCACATCCACAAAAAATTTGGATCATAGGCCCTTCCGCACATCCCGTAATTTCCCGCACCAAATGAACCACCAATTATCACTGTATATTTTGGAACTGATGCCGTTGAGACAGCGGTAACAAGCTTAGCACCATGCTTGGCAATTCCTTCAGACTCATATTGTTTTCCAACCATAAAGCCCGTAATGTTTTGTAAAAAAACTAATGGTATCTTTCGTTGGCAACAAAGCTCAATAAAATGTGCGCCCTTAACTGCACTTTCAGAAAACAATATTCCGTTATTGGCAATAATTCCTACTTTGTGGCCATAAATATTTGCAAACCCGCAAACTAATGTATCACCATAATTTGCTTTAAATTCTTGAAACCTTGAATCATCAACAATTCTTGCAATTATTTCTCTTACATCAAATGGCTTTCTCGAATCTTTTGGAATCACTCCGTAGATCTCTTCTAATGAGTATTTTGGTCCTTTAAATTCTTCTGTATTTAGATTCTTTCCACTTACTTCAAAATTTAAGTTCTCAACAACGTCCCTAGTAATGGCCAAGGCATCTTCTTCCGTATGAGCATAGTGATCAGCAACACCAGAGATTCGAGTATGTACATCAGCACCACCAAGTTCTTCAGCTGTTACTTCTTCTCCTGTAGCTGCTTTAACTAAGGGAGGCCCTCCTAAAAAGATAGTCCCATTTTCTTTAACAATTATTGTCTCATCACTCATTGCAGGTACATAAGCTCCACCTGCTGTACATGAACCTAAGACCACCGCTATTTGCGGTATACCTTTTGAGCTCATTTGAGCCTGATTGTAGAATATTCTTCCAAAATGATCTCTATCTGGAAAAACTTCTGACTGCATTGGCAAAAATGCACCACCTGAATCAACAAGATATATACATGGCAGATTATTTTTTAGAGCTATTTCTTGGGCCCTTAAATGTTTTTTAACGGTCAAAGGAAAATAGGTTCCACCTTTCACCGTAGCATCGTTGGCAACGAACATACAGGGCACACCATGTACATTTCCAATCCCCGTAACAACACCTGCACTTGGGACTTCAACATCATATACATCGTGACCCGCCAAGCTTGATAATTCTAAGAACGGTGAATCTTTATCAATAATTTTTTCTATTCTTTCTCGTGGTAGCCCCTTATTTCTTTTTCTGTGTTTAGCAACAGCAGATTCACCTCCACCACGCTTAACCAAAGATATTTGTTTTTCAAAATCTTCTAATAAGCCTAAGTGAAAGCTCTGGTTTTCAAAATAATCTGTAGAATTAGTGACTAGTTTAGATGCTATAATTTCCATGGCCCAATCCTATCTATTTCAATCAAGTACGTCCACATTTTCTCGGACTCATAGCATCAGTTTTGATAGATATTATTCTCTATTAGGCCATTTTTAGTATACTGAATTAAGGCTTTTAGCTCTGCCTCTAGGTATTTATCTCTCTTTGCACCGCTTCCATCTAATTTCTGTACTCGTTTTAATTCATCTTGAAATTCAAGTACATTCCCGTTAGCAACAAATAAATAAGTTTCAGAGTCTAGATTTATCATTCGACCTGGGTCAGTATTAAATACACTTGATCCATACAGCAGTTTGTTAACGGCTTGAAGCCCTAAAACATCTAACACTGTTGGTAAAATATCTGCATGTTGTGAAACTTTCTTTGCCCTATTTTCCTTTGATAAGTTTCTCTCCGGATCATAAAAAATTATTGGAACTTGGTAACGCCCCAGCAGTGTATTAAATTTTTTTCCTTTTAGCTTCTGGGTATGATCGCCTGTAATTATAAAAAATGTGTCTTTGAACCAAGGCTCTTTTTTAATATTGTCAAAAAAAATCTTAAGAGAATAATCAGCATATCCTATACTTTCATGAATATCTAAATTCCCTTTTGGAAACATATTTTGAAACTGGGATGGAATTGAATACGGCTGATGTGAACTCAAAGAAAAAAATGTGGCAAAAAAAGGTTTCCTCATCTCATTTATTTTTTTATGAAAAAAATCTAAAAAGTAATGATCATAAATTCCCCAATGCCCATCAAAGTAATCTGCTACAAAATAATTTTCCATTCCAAAATAATTTTGAACGCCTATTGTTTTAACATATGAATCAAACTCCATTGTTCCCGTTTTACCACCGTGAAAAAAAGATGTTTCATACCCATTCTTCCTTAGTAATTCGGGGAGTGCATAATACTTATTTGCTTGATAAGGAGATTGATATAAAGGAATACCTATTATTGAAGGAAACCCCGCCAAGATTGAGGGTAAAGCCTCAATCGATCTTCTTCCATTGGCAAAACTCCACTCAGTTTTGAAGCTTTTTTGTGCAATATCAGCTAAAAAAGGGGTAAATCCATCATCCATATATTGCTGAGACAAACTTTCGACAATCAAAATAATAATATTTGCATTATGTTTTTTATATCTACCTTCTAGAAAAACTCGTTCTTTTTTTATATTTGAAAGCACGCTCTCTCGGTTTTCGTAAAATTTTATTTTCCGAGGGACATCCTTTTTAATAGTTCGCAAAAAACTATAAGAAGCAGGTAGGTTCAAGTTTCCTAACTCATGAGAGTCAAAAACAAATGCATCTTTTATATCAATACTTTTTAACTGAACTCCTCCTCTTATACCTATAAATGTTAAGCATAAAAGTAAAAAGCCAATAAATGGAGTGGCCCATAGTGAAACAGGGACACTAAGTTTTCTTTTTCGGTCCTGAGGATAAAACTTAATAAGCAAAATAAAATAAAATGATACAAAAACAATTAAATACCAATAATGCTCCATTAGTTGAAAAGCTTGATCTTTAATATCCTCATTAATATACACTATATCAAAAGTTAATTTCTTTCCAAAAAAACTAAAAAACTCCCAATCTATAATATGAAGGATTAGCGCCAAGCCAAGGCAACTATAAAAAATCACTGCTAATAACTTGTTAAATATCTTTGTTCGAATTGGTAATAGCGAAAATATAATAAAAGGACTTAACACTAAAAGTCCTGCTGCAAAATCTAATCTAAGTCCCTGCCAAATAGAAGCTAACATCTCCCATTTTTTGATTTGAATAAAGTAATCTTGATTAAATAAAAAGAAAAAAATTTTTGTTGAAGCTAATAATAAAACACCAAACAAGACTCTTTTAAATAATAAAGTATAATCATTTAATTTCATCTTATTATTGTATATTGCTTCTATCTAAGTTCAAGAGATGAGATAGAAGAAGTAGTCTTTTTACTAATGACTTTTATAACTATCTAAAACAAAAAAGCCTGAGATAAACTCAGGCTTTTTTGTTTTAAAATAATGGGAGCATCTTGCTATTCTCACACACAGTCCCCCGTGCACTACCTTCGCCACTACAGGACTTTAC
>CATLVU010000054.1 GCA_950061135.1 uncultured Oligoflexia bacterium | reverse complement strand
AAAGTTTACAAAACGAGTTCTATCCTCGGTAGCTTTGGAAACAAGTTGCGCAAAGGCGTAACTACTTTCAAACTCTCTTTTATATTCTTGTTCCTTTGTTTTGTCTGTTGCGATAGCAACAATAAACAAAATTTTTCCATCGCTATCTCTTACAGGAAAATACTCCAATTCGATATGTTTATTATTCACTTTTAACACTGAAGGAATTTCGCTGACAACATCCTCAAATGGGAAATATTCGTCAAAAACTAAGCCTAAAAACTCAGCTAAATTACCATCCTTATCAACATCCTTTACAACATCAAGATATGTAATATCTTTAAGCTGCATTTCTAAAATTGACTCTGTTGCTTTCGAGTAAGTTGGTAAGATTTTAAAGTTTGAGTCAAACATCATAAAACCCTGAGAGACAGAGTTAAGCATTGTTTTATTCAGTTCTAATGCCTGTTTCAACTCTTCTGTTCTTTTTTCAACCATCTCTTCTAATTGTTCATTATACAATCTTAGATCTTGTAATAGTTCAGATATTTTATTCGACATTTCTTTAAAACTAGTTGCAAGACTTCCAATTTCATCTTTGGACTTAATTTCTAAGTCTATTTGAAAATTTTCTTCCGCTATATTCTTTGTTGCTTCTGTCAAAACAAGAATTGGACCACTTATTTTATTTGACATGAAAATTGCTATTATGATTGCAAAGCACACTGTTGTAATAAGAATCAATACAGACTTAACAAAGAATAATAGTAATGGTTGGTTGAATTTCTTAGTGTCAGTCAAGGTTAATAAATATAGTTCAGGGTTATTAATTTTAGATAAATTATAAGTTAAATTAACATTATTCACTTTTATCTTTTTTGTTGATCCCCTTTTTATGTTTTTTATCCCTGGTATTATCTTCTCACTTAAAAGAACTTGATAATCTATTCCTTCCATTGCCACTGAGTTATAAATCACATCACCATTTTTTTTCAAAAGAATATTTCTGAATAGACCATCATTTGCCAGCTCTGATAAGATGTCCGTCAACCCCACCAAAACAATCGGATAAATATTCCTTTTTCCATACTGAATTTTATTAATATAAATTCCATAAAAATCGTTTTTAAACTCAATAAGCAGAAGTCTTTGCTGATAGAATAATTCTAAGCCTTTTTGAAGATATTTTTCGTTTAAAACAGGAGTCAATTCTTCAATAATTTCTGGATTATTATTACTATTAGTAATTATTTTAGAGCTCAAGTTCACATCTTCATATATCCATGTTGCTTGAATAGAGTTTGATATTTGGGAAATTTTATCAGGCAAATCATTTATAGAATTATCTGACTTAACGAATGAATACTCTTCTTTGAGCTTCGCTGCGAGTTCGACAAACCTTCGTTCGACTTTCAATGCAGTAGACTCTCCTTTATTAGAAGTCATCGAAATCATTTCTATTTCATTTTGCTGGATCTGCTCTTGATAAAGAAAGTAGAAAGATATTACCAATCCAAAACATGAAGTTAATACAAGAGCTAGCAAAATTTTCAGCTTAATGCTCATTTAATCCCTACTTTCATAAATTATTAATATGACTATAATAATATTATGGACACAACTAAGAAGAAATCAACACTCGAAAATTTTGACAAATTTACCGTAGTACTTCTATTTGTTCTAGGAAGCTGTTCACTTGGGCTATATTTGAACGAAAATATACTGATTGATTTAATCTTTAATTCAAATAAAGACAAAGTTAATTATGTAGCATCTATTGATAAGCTAAATGGTAATTTAAAATACAAGCTTAGAAATGAATTATTATGGACTCCTGTTTTTCTAAAGGACTCTCTTGAAAATTCTTCAGAAGTTTATTCTTCAGACAATACATCAGCCACCATACAATTAAAGGATGGTAGTCAAATAATACTAGGCCCACATACCCACGTATTTATTGACTTAAACTCCAACAAATTAGATATTAAACTTGTTGACGGAGAAGTAAACATCGCTACCAAAAGAAAAGTATCACTAACTCTGAATAACGGTGTTAAAGTTCAAGCTAAAAAGGGAAAACAGCTCAATGTAAAGCACTCATCATCAGCAAATACTACTAGTTTTAAAAGTAAGACAGGAGGAGTAAAGATTGATCGTGCAGGTAAAGTACTTTTAATCGATAAAAACAAAAATATTCAGTTGTCTAAAAACAGTGTACAGCAATCAATTCAAAATATTACTATTGATAAAAAACTCGCTAAAAAATCTATTTTTTTTACTTCTATTTCTGATCAATATCAATTTAGTGCTAACGATGAACTTCAAGGTAAAAAAGTATATCTAGAAATAGCAAGAGATTTAAATTTTCAAAAAATCATACTCAAAAATGAGTCAATACTAGATGCTACTAACAATATCGAACTTACGCTAATTGGAAAAGTTTATTACCGAATTGCCGCCTACGAGAATAATAAACTCACAAATACCTCTTCCATTGAAAGTGCCATACTCAATAAAATCCCAAAGCCTCAGGTCACTTATCCTTACAATAATATGACAGTTGCAGAGAATCTCGATTCTGTTAATGCCATGATCTCGGGAGCTTGTCCTCAAGGGAAAATGGAGCTCGAATACTCTTCTATTTCAAACTTCAGTAATAGTATTTTTTTGCCTGTAAAAAATGGAGTCTCGCAAGTTAACTTAAAAGAAGATACTAATTACTTAAGGCCAAAATGCACTTTAATCAATGGACAGATTGCTCGAGGCAAACATATCAAAATCACTAGACTAGCAAAGAAAAAACAAAAAAATACTCTGCCTCCATTTTTGAAACCAATAGAGATCAAGCAAGAAAATTTAGAAATCGATATCGAAGTATAGCAAGTCAAAGGATAATGATGAGTAAGTCGAAGATTAAAAGAAAAAAATATTTAATTAACCCCCAATTCCAATTTGATTTTATGGGTTCATTCTTTCTTTTTTATCTTTCGATTAGCTCTGCTTTTCTAATAGGAGTAAATCTCATTTTTCAGAATCTTAAAAACTCTGATTTTAAAAATAGTTTTTTATTTCAAGAGCTACTCACTTCACAGCACTCAAGCTTAGTATTAATTTTAAGCATAGGCTTATTTCTAATTTTAATCGTGAACCTCTTATTTTTATTGTTCATGACCCATAAAGTTGCAGGCCCTCTTTTTAAACTGAAGAACCATCTAAAGAGTATGGATAAAGATAATATCGAAAAAATTTATTTCCGTGAAAAGGATTATTTTAAAGATGTGCAAGATGAGTTTAACTTAATGATTGAAAGACTTAAGTAACTATTTAAGCTCAAACCAATTTGGGCCTGTTCCCATATCAACTCTAAGAGGTACTTTCAACTCCACGACATTTTCCATTTCTTCTCTTACCAATGATTTCATTATGTCGACTTCATTTTCAGGTACTTCAAAAATTAATTCATCATGAACTTGTAGAATCATTTTAGATTTTAATTTTTCCTCAGACATCTTCTTATCAAGATTAATCATCGCCTTTTTTATAATATCAGCGGCAGTTCCTTGAATAGGACTATTAATTGCCATTCTTTCGGCCATTGCCTTCATTTGACGATTTGTAGAATTAATATCTGAAATAAAACGTTTTCTTCCAAATAAAGTTTTAGCGTAGCCTGTTTTTTCACATTCTTCTTTTAACGAATCTAAATATGATTTTACAGAAGAGAAACGTTCAAAATATTTTGTTATATAGTCTTTAGCTTCGCCCCTGCTAATTTTCAGCATCTGAGATAAACCGAAAGAAGATTGCCCATACATCAGACCAAAGTTAATTGCCTTGGCATAACTTCTTTGTTCTTTTGAAACATCTTTTAAGTCTATATCAAAGATTTCACTCGCAGTTTGAGCGTGAATATCTTCGTCATTATTAAATGCTTCAATCATTGTTTGATCTTCAGAGAAATGAGCAAGAAGTCTTAATTCAACTTGTGAATAATCTGCCCCTAATAAAACGGTTCCCTTAGAGGGAATAAAGCCTCTTCGCACTTTTCTTCCATTCTCTGTTCTGATCGGAATATTTTGAAGGTTAGGCTTGTCAGATGAAAGTCTTCCTGTTTGGGCCACATGTTGATTAAAATGAGTATGAATTTTTTTATCTTCTCCAACTAGAGTTGGAAGAGTCTTAACATAAGTAGAAAGTAATTTTTCAACTTCCCGATATTTTATTATCAGCCCTGGTATTTCACTCTCCCCCATCGAATCAAGTTCTTCAAGAACTGAAACATCAGTGGAATAACCTGTTTTAGTTTTTTTAATTACAGGTAGCTCTAATGTTTCAAATAATAGGACTCCTACTTGTTTTGGAGATTTAAGATTGATATCAGTTCCAGCAACACTTTGAATTTGCGTAAGAATTTCAGAAGAAGTTTTAGTTAACTCGTCTTCAAGTTCGCTAAAAAACTCTTTATCAACTTCCACTCCAACTGCTTCCATTTTGGCGAGAATTCCTTGAGTCGGTAAATCTATTTCGTTATAAACTTTCCATAGTTCTGCTTTTTGAAGATTTTTCTGAAGCCAAGGAAAAACTCTTAAGCCGCAATAAAGTCTTTTAGCAAACTCTGCTTCAATCTTTTTTTGACTTTGAATATCATCAAAGTTCTCTTTTCGAAGCTCTTTTAGAGTTAAAAGGTTTTCTCTTAAAAACTCTTTGGCGATACTCTCTAATGTATGTTTTTTTTCTGGGTCTAAAACAAAATGCGCTTGCAAAAGGTCAAAACAATTCGCTTCGGATTCAAGACCAAACTCAGTTGCTGCTAGTTGAAATATCTTGGAATTTAGCGCTACTAAGTTTATATCTTTAATTCCAAGACAATGTTTCATGAAGTCTTTAAAAGCTAATTGCTCATTATAAATTAAGTAAACTTTTTTACCTGTAGCAACGCCGTACAGATGTGGCGTCAAAGAATGATAATCATCATCATCTAGATAAGCCTCTATATAAAGATTATCCTCTAGACGTAGACTTTCTAAAAGGTCTGGAATTTTTTTAGTTGCCACTATGTCATAGGAAAAAAATGATCTTTGAGGAGTAAAGTTCACCTCACTTGTCCCTGAACCTATTTTAGCCTTCATTGTTTTAAAGTTTAATTCATCTAGAAAGTTTAAAAGCTCTTCAGATGCTTGAAGTTTGTACTCCATCGCCTCTACTGATAAGTCTAATTTTAAGTCCGTGACTATCTTCACAAGGCTTTTAGATAAATGAAAATCCTCATGATGTTTTTCAAGAGCGGTTTTTGCACGTTTGTTAGAAATAGAATCTATATTTTTTAATAATTCTTCACCTGTAGCGTATTCTTTTAAAAGGTTTGCCGCACCTTTAGCACCAATACCTTTAACTCCTGGAATATTATCAGAACTATCTCCAAGCAAGCTTAAATAATCTACTATTTGTTCCGGATAAACTCCCATTTTTTCAAAAACTTCTTGGCGCCCATAACGCTTGCCTTTCATCGTATCAACCATCACAACATTATCATCAATGAATTGCATTAAATCTTTATCGCCTGAAGCTATTAAAACTTCGTTAAATTTATCTTTGAACTGAACAACTAATGAGCCAATCACATCATCGGCTTCATAATTCTCAATGGCCTTATGAGGAATTCCCATTTTTTCTATTAATTCATTTATTAATGCAAATTGCGGAACTAAGTCCTCAGGTGGTTCACCGCGGTTTGCTTTATACTGATCATAGAGCTCATTTCTAAACGAGCCACCTTTGGTGTCTCTTGCTAAAATAATATGGGAAGGATTATTACTTGCTAACATTTTAAGCAACATCGACAAAACACCATATACGGCATTAACTGGTTTCCCGTTTGGTGCGGTCATTGGGCGAATAGCAAAAAAAGCTCTAAAGATAAAACTACTTATATCGACAATTATTAATTTTTTCATGGGGGTGATACTACATGATAGATCGGTTACATGGCGACATCTTTTTTTGTCCCTCAAACCAAGACTCTTTATTCTTACGCAGATCTACTCTATTTGGATCATCCGCTATAACTGTTGTATCGGCCATTACATCGCCTAGTCTATGAGTTGAATCCAGTTTAAAAAGTAAATAAAGTTCTAAAATAACAAGTGGTATTAATAAGATACTACTAAATATCCAACCCCACAGTGGAATAAGCGCAAAAATCATCGGAATAAGAAATGGTAAATTTCTTATGACTGACTGCTTAGTTGAACAGGGTTTTCCATCTTCTAAAGAGATCACAGCGAAGCCCATCAGTCTTTTTCCTAAAGATTGCCCTCCATACAAACTATCAGAGATTCCAAGGTAGAAGATTGCGAGAAGTAGACCTAAGGGATAAAAAAGAATTGCAAGAACTGACACGATGAACAAGTCTATAAACTTAGCAATTATCCGCGTTAAGCGAGATGTATTAAAACTAGATTTTAATAAATACTTCTTTTTCATCATAATTTAATATAGTTTAACTCTAATCTGGCTGAGTGCAATAATTAAATCATTTAGACTAGATAATGAATCTAGCATATGTTAAATTCATACAAATAATAGGAGAAAATTATGGCGAATATGCAAAGTGTAAACGTTGAAACATTTGATAATGAAGTATTAAAGTCAGACAAGCCTGTTTTAGTAGACTTCTGGGCTGAGTGGTGTGGACCATGTAAAGCGCTTGCTCCAGTACTTGATGAAGTTGCTACTGAAGTTGGAGAGAAAGCTAAAATTGTAAAACTTAATGTTGATGAAGCCGGAGAGCTTGCACAAAAATATGGTATCAGAGGTATTCCAACACTTATCTTTTTCAAAAATGGAGAAGTTAAAAACACATTAGTTGGGAATCAACCTAAAGCTGAAATCATTAAGAGTTTAGAAGAGCTAGCTTGATGTCATTTATCTCAGATGCATTCACGGAAGGGCATCAGCTATTAGACTCTTTTAAGTCTAATCCTGAGAATATTGAATTAATTGAAAAAGCCATCGACTATTTTGTTGGTTCAATAAAGCTGGATGGAAGAATTCTTGCCTGTGGTAATGGCGGATCAATGTGCGATTCAATGCATTTTATTGAAGAATTAACAGGAAGATATAGAAAAGATCGAGACCCTATTTGCGGTATATCTATGGGCGACCCAGGACATCTAACCTGCGTCGCTAATGATTATGGCTTTGATTATATTTTTTCAAGAAACGTACAAGCTTGGGGCCGAGAAGGAGACTCTTTACTGGCGATATCAACTAGCGGTAATTCTCAAAACGTTATTGAAGCAGTTAAAGTTGCAAAAAGTAAAAATATAAATGTCATAGGCCTTCTTGGAAAATCAGGCGGAAAATTAAAAGACATGGTAGATGTGCCTATAATAGTTCCATCAGAAATAACTGACCGTATTCAAGAAATTCATATTAAAATTATCCATATCTTTATCGAAGGTATAGAAAGAGAAATTTACCCGAGTCATTACGTCTAATATCAAAAAGATTGAAGTTATTGTTTTTCGGTTACGGCATCAGCTTCTGAAACGGCTCCGGTCAGATTACGGTTGTAGAACATAAATCATAGCACCTAAATGATCAGCTTTTAGTGCCAGTTCTTTTAGGTTTTCAAGCTTACACAAAGAGTTAGAAGGAAGGTATGACCACTTAGGTGCTTTAGTTTATAGATTAACTCGGATTAATCGGTAGTCGGATATCTGAAAGCTCAAAAACATACACAATACACAACCCTATTAACTTATTTGTTAAAGAACTTCCCCCCGGCAAGATTTTTCTATGTGCATTGTAAATATAATAACTTACAATAATTATATATTCGTAATGTATAAACAGGAGTAATCATGGAAGGTTCAGGTTTAACAGTTCTCAACGACTTAGCTGCATTTATTCAAGGCGGCGGTATCTTCATGGGAATAATTTTATTTATTTGGGGTTTAGGTATAGCAATTGCTTTTGAAAGATATAGAAAGCTATCTAAAACTTATGATGTAGATGCTCCATCATTTATGAATGAAATTCAAAGATATGTTTTATCAAATGATATTCAAGGTGCAATCAGAGTTTGCTCAGGGACTTTAGCTGCCTTACCAAAAGTTTTAAAAAATGGACTTAAAAGAGCAAATCAAGGTAGTGAACAAATACAAAATGCTTTAGATGCAACGGCGTTAGAAGTAGTTCCAAAAGTTGAAATGAGGCTTAACTATCTTCAATTGATTGCAAATATCTCTACTCTTTTTGGTCTATTAGGAACTATTCAGGGTTTGATTCAATCATTCTCTGCAGTTGCAATGGCTGATCCTGCCCAGAAGGCAGAAATTCTTGCTCAGGGTATTTCGAAGGCCATGAACACAACGGCATTAGGACTATTCTCTGCAATTACAATTATGATTTTACATGCAGTACTAACAAGTAAAGCTGATAAGATTATCAATGAAATCGATGAATTCAGTGTAAAGCTTTTAGATCTTCTTGGTACTAAAGATCAACAAAAAGAAAGCTAAAATACAATGGCATATAAAACACCGACAAGTAGAAAAGCAAAAAGAAAAGAGCAAGGATTAAACTTAATCCCAATCCTTGATGCTGTTTTTATTTTTATTTTCTTCTTACTTATGTCGACTCAGTTTCTTCAAATTTTTGAAATCGCGAGTGATGTTCCTCTAGTATCAAATGAACCACCTCCAAAATCAAAAAAGAAACCGCTAGCCTTAACGCTGACGATTAGAAAAGATAAACTTGTTCTCTCTGCCGGCCTGCCAAGCAGAACAATCAAGACTATTGGGAAGTCTGGAGAAGGTTACGACTTAAACGAGTTGCATGATTATCTCGTAGGGCTAAAGAAAAAACATCAAGATGAGAATAGTATTATCTTTGAACCAGTCGTTGATCTTACCTACGAAGAAATTGTCAAAATTATGGATGCCGTAAGAAAACTTAATAATACAGATGAAAAATTTTATATAAAAGATAAAGACGGTATTGATGTTGAAAGCAAAACGCTTTTTGACAAAATCGTCTTTGGAAATTTAATGAGTTAATTATGTCTAGAGCAAGATCAATTAGGAATAGAAAAAGAAGAGTAAAAAGAGAAATGTTCGAAGTAGACATCACATCTCTTTTAGACATCCTAGTTATTCTTTTAGTTTTTTTACTTAAAAGTTATAACTCATCAGGCGTTACTTTAAACGTCCCTAAAGGGATAACACTTCCTAATTCATCTTCGCAATCAATTAATTCTGCGGGGGTTATGATTCAAGCTTCAAAAGATATGCTTTGGGTTGATTCAAAAACTGTTTTAGATACAAATAATCTTCCTAAAAGAGTTTATGATCAAGGTGGCTCAAGAATTATTCCTCTGTACAATGAACTAGTTAAGAAAAAAGATGAGATTAAGACGCTAGCAAAACAAGCACCTCAGGCTTCAAAATTTACAGGGGTGGCCAATTTAATTATTGATAAGTCTATTAAATATTCTTACGTCAAAAAAATCATGTACACTTGTGCGGCAGCAGGTTTTAAGACTTATAAATTTGTTGTTATCGGCGAAAATTAAAACCAGCGCTTAACCATTCGTATTTGGTGAGCAGTATAGCTTGTTATATATAAGTTTCCGTCATCATCAAAAGCAATTCCCCATGGTGCAGATAAAGAAGCTGCTGAGGCATTAACCCCCTCCTCTTCATCATAATGCGGAGTAGCTGCCTTAACAGTAGAAGCAGAGATTTTCCCAACTCTTAAAGTCGTTAAACCGGAATTTCTATCAATACAAATTACATTATGTGGATAATTACTTCCACTGGCATTAGCACCTTGAGTATAACAAATTTGATTTTCAAACATTGCAACTCCACCACTGAAACCATCTGTAGAAATAATTTTAGCAACTTGATTACTAGGGATTACTACTCCTCCTAATAATGTCACGTCTGTTGCCGAAGTATTTACATATTTAATATATGAATTTGTTGTAATCCAACGATCAACCATGAAAAAGTTTGTACCCGATTGATTATCAGAAGATTTATCCAGTGCAAAGTCTCCTGGGTTTTGAAACTTGGCAGTAGAGAAGTCACCACTAATATCTCCGTTAGACTTACATTGACCGATATGTTCTTTTAAAACTCCATCATCACCTACTTGAAAAATACAATGAATACTTCGATCTCCAATATATAATTCTGATCTTTCTTCATCTGCAATAATTCCTACAGGGTATTGCAACCGTACATCAGTAGCTGGTTGGTTATTATAAGTCGCTGAATTCCATGTATTACATCCAAGAAAATATTTACCAGCAATATCCTGGACCTTATTTACAGGAATCACTTGTGAAAAAAGTGTCTGAACTTCATCTGCTTGATTTAAAAGTCTTGCCTGACAATTTCTATTGGTGCCATTTCCACCATGATAATCAGTATACAAAAGAGAAGAACCTGAATCATTAACCTGAATATCTCCCACATTTCTAAAGTAAACATCATTAGGATCTTCTGTCATTGCATCTGCATTCCCTGTTGCTCCTCTACCGATCTTGGTTGTCACAAGACCAGTAGTAAGATCAATTTTTCGAATACGCTTATTTCCGTGATCGTAAACTAATAACGAATTTTCACTCGATGAATATTCTAAAGCTCTAGGAAGATAAAAATATCTATCATTAGCATTTTTGGCTGATTCATCGTCATAATCATTTACTTTGAGATTTCCTACGAGGTCATCTGATTCTCCATCTGTAGCTGAAATATCAAGACGTCCAATTTTACCATTTTGTCTGTCAGCAATTAATAAAGTACTTCCATTAACTTCCAGCCCAACTGGATTATAGGCCAAAGTGCTTAAGTATGCAGGTTCACCTCTTGAGTAGTCTGCCGTATTATATTTTCCCCAAACATTATTTAAAAAACCAGGATTGAATGTTCTTCCACCAAGTGAAATAGCAGAGGAGCTTATATTAACAAAGCCAACCATATGGCGATTAGTGTGACTCCAAAAAATTCCTTTAGCTGAGCCACTATCAGAATATACTTCTAAAGCATAAGGTCGAATTTTATGGCCTGTATTATTCCATGCTTTATTGAAACTCTCTCCACACCCATTTCCTCTTGTTACTCTTACCATTCTATTTGAGAGTACAATTACGGAACCTCCATGATAGGTATCGGTATCTCCATAACTAACCGCCATGATTCGACATTTTTGTAAATCTGCAGCGAATATTACTCTTCTGTTTGGATCTTTAACTAGGGAGTATGCTCTAGGAGATCTTGCTGAACCACCATAGCCGATTGTTCCTTCTGTCGTTGTATTACCTTTATAGCGAATCAAGGTATATCCCTCATCTACATTCGTTAAGAAATACTTGAATGCACCATCAGCCCCTCCTGTATTGCCATAACAAGCAACGAACACTTTTCCTTCAGACTCATCAATATCAAGTCCTATTGGATAATTACATTTATGGCTTTTTCTTGTTGCCCCATCAGTATTACCAGAGCTTTTACCTGCCCAACGATAACCTTGCCCTGAAGAATTAAATCTTACTACTTGATGATTTCCATAATCAGCAACATAAAGAGCATCCTCACTTGCCGAATAAGCTAAATCCCTAGGAGAATAAAGGTAATAATTATTATAAGCTTGTCCATCTTGACCTAGGCCATAATTTGTTTGCCCAAACATATTAATAACTGTTTTTGCACCTACTTCTTTACCTAAAATTGTAAGAGTATTTTCTGAGTCATTATAAAACCAAACACTATGTCTTAAAGTATCAGTGAAAAAGAATCCGCCACTAGGATGTGATTCTATATACTCTGGCCTAATTCGTAGTTCAGAAAAATTATCCTCTACATTAATTCCTGAACCCATTCCAACTAATCCAGCGAGAGTACAAATTTCTCCTGCAGCTAAATTATTACATGCTTCAGAAAAATAATTAATACTAATATCCCACTCTATTTCTTGGGTCTCGTATCCGTCGTTCACAATCGCTTTAATCTGATGATCACCTATCAGGCTACTAGCACAAGACGGTGAAAATGTAGCATCACTTACAACGGGATAGGCCAATACATTTGTACTACTAGATAGTACAGGATTTGGGGTGCCATCTAATAACCAAGTGACAGTAATATTTTGACCATCACTCCAGTTCTCATCTTCTATTGTTAATTGAAAGTTTTTATTTGAATTACAATTCATTTTTAAAGCATCGGAGTTGCTAGGAGAATAAAAAGAAACCTGTGGTTTATCATTTATTATCAAGTTAAAACTTTTGGAATCGGAGGTTCCAATACCATCTTCTACTGAAACTGTTAAAGCATAGTTTCCTGGTGAAAAGTCTCCTCCCCCAACACTACAGCTAGTGGAGTTATTACAACTTGCAATAGTACTTCCCGGGTTAATATCCCACTCGAATGCCAATGGGGGTGTTCCTGTAGCCGAGACAAGAAAGTTTTGATCTTCATTACTTAAAATAACAACTGGGTTCTCTTGAGGCGAAAATGAGTCTATGGAAGCGATATTAGGGTTTATAACATTCACTCCTACGGAATAATCTGAATATTCTCCTGCACTATCTGTTGCACGAATCGTAATATTATTGTTCCCAACTAAGGTACAGTTTGGTGAAAAAAGAATTGATGCGTTTGCGCCAGACACTGTCGAGGATAAATAATTTGAGTTTTCAATATTATTTAACAAGAACTTATAATTTATATCATCACCGTCAGCATCACTTGCAGAAACACTTAAGGCAAAAGTATCACCTGTACAATTAAGACTTAAAGCATCACTACTATTTAAACTTATTTGGGGTTTCGTATTTTTTCTTAAATTAAAGGTATGAGAAGCTTCTGAGACTAAATTAGTTGCTATCACAGTAAAATAATGATCTCCGTCATCAAGACCAGCGGAAGATAACTCATAAAAAGGATTGCTCGACTCTCCTAGAGAAACACCATCTAATTTAAATGTATAACTAACATCTCCTACTCCGTCATTTAATTGGATTGCAAAAGTTTTTACAGTATTTTCAAGAAGCACAACTTCTTCTTCATCTGGCGAAAATGAAATAATTTCTATTTCTTCATCTATTACGACAGTTTCTTCGGAATCATCAGACTCCAATGTTTCTTCTAGTTTACTGAATGCTCCCTCACCTTCACTCTTACATGAAAAGTTTAGTCCAAGTAAAAAAATCAATAAAACAAAATGAAGTTTCATATTATGCTCACTAGTAGTTAAAAATTATTCCAGTCGTAATACTTGTTTCTGTAGCTTCTCCCTCTGAAGGACCTTCTAAAGAGGATATTTGAATGTCAGCAAATAAAGATTTTTTGCTATCAAAGCCAGCCTCAACACCGCCTCCAAATGAAAACCCTGCGTAAGTTGATTTGATCGATTGATATTGTCTTTGATTAAAGCCAAGATACAGGTAAGGGTTATATCTTTTAATTGAAGAAACTGAAAAACTTGAAAGTTGCGCCACCTCGACTGTATTATTACCAAACAAGTAGTATCGACCTCCTATTGAAGGCCCAAATGCCTTGTCACCTGTAACAATATCTTCAATTAACAGAGTATATCCTAAAACTAATTCAAATTTTTCTTGAACGATACTATGATATTGAAATTTATAGGCCCCTAAGTTACTTACACTTGCTTCTTCTTGGCCAACTTTTGCTTTAAGATCGTAAAAACCAAACCCGATCGATAGTTTCTGAGCATGGCCATTAGAACTAATAATCAATACAAATAAAATAACAAGTCTAAGCTGCTTGTGCATAACTTTCCTCTTTTTTAGCAAAGCTTGAAGTTTCTTTCATATGCATATGCTCAAAGACGTATTTAGCAATCTTATGTCTCAAGTCTTTTTTCTCTAGGGTATAGTCAGGGTTTGAATCTAAGGTTTTTAATAAGTGACTAAACATAAATTTTTCCTTATCACTCATCAGACTAACCACCTGTTCTTTTTCAGTTCTACCTATATTAAAACAAGCAACTGCCCACTCGTTTAATGAGAATGTTTTAAATATCTCACTACGGTCTTCTTTTGATAGCTCGAAAAATCTGTAAAATGGAGGTCTAACAGATTTTAGATCACTTTCTTCCCCGACTACTGAGTAAATTTCTTTTTCTTCATGTGGCTCAATCGTGTCTAAGTAAAGTAATAAATCTTTTCGGTTCTTAAATGTTTGCAGAGAATCAAAGTTTAATGGAGGTAAAATATCTCCTGCTAGTTTTAAAAACTTTGTCAGTTCTTTTTCTGAAAACAAGCATTCCATTGGCCTTGACGAAAGAATCTCCCCCCAAGAGCCTGGAAAACACTCTTTTGCTACCGGTATCGAAATATTTTTTGGTAAGTAATATAGGAGTGTAAATGCTTGCGTTTTATCCATATTCTTAACAAAATCTACTAACTTTAAATCAAGTCTCCAGCTCATGATAAGCAATTCTTCGAACTTCGCATTAAAGTTCAGGTTACGTTCACGCAGCATATGATCCAAGGAAATTAACACTTCCTTACTAGGAAGGCCGACATTCGAAAATCCTTCAAACCACATATCTCCTCTTCCCAACTGGTAAATTTTTCTCTGAATCGTTTCTGGAAATTCATAAATTAAAAAACTAAAACTCGATTGATTTACTTCACATAGTTTTTCTAAGATGAGCATGTCATTCATACTTGGGAAAAATTCTGATTCAATTAATTTTTTAATTTTCTTTTGTACGACCTCGTGAATCTTAGATGGGTCTTGCACTTGAAAACTTCCTGTTAATTCACCTGCACTTCCTGATGCCACAGGCGGGTTTACATTCATTTGACTTGGCATAGACATAGGCATCGTATTATTAGAGACGCCCTCTTGATCCTTATTATTTACAACTGTAGGCCCTGGCGATATTTTTCTAGAAAGAGAGTTTAATCCCACACCAAGAACAAGCACTACTAATAGGATCGCTCCTAAAAGTAAAACTTGATTATAATCATTGATACTAAACTCTTTTACTAAAACAGGTGTTGAAATAAAATCTAAATTAACTAGATCTCTTCCTGGCACCAGATTAACTTCTTCTAATAATGTTTCTTTAAATTTTCTTTGATCCTCGATTTTAACTTTAGCGTCAATCAGTACTGAAACCCTAGCCTCCTCAATTCGACCATATAATTCATAGATACTTGTGTTTGGATTATCCCAAGGGTCTAAAATCATCTCTTCTTGAAATTCCATAAAAGGCAAATCTTCTGAAGCTGAATTATTTTGTAAGTTCTGTTTTAATGGCTTAACACTTACCTTTATTGAATACTTTGTATTTGGAGCAAATTTTTCTAAAAAGATTGAAATGTCTTTTTTGATTTTATCTTGGACTTCAATTTTTTTGGCATTATTGGCCCATAGATTCAAAGATAATAATGAGATCCCAAATGTCATAATTATCAAAAACTTTGTTTTCATGATGCGTCCTCTCTATACATTACAAATGCCACTGTTCGAGACATTTCATTTATTTTATTTTCATCTGTTTCTTTAATTCCTAATAACTCTAATGATTTTGAAGATAAAATCCCTTTGCCTGTTATCTCTAGTTTTCTCGATGGAACTCCACTTTGTTTTAATGTTTTTAAAACAGCAATAGAACGCAACGCACTCAATTCAATATTATCTTTATAACGTTGATTGGACGGAGAAACTGGGCGAGAATCTGTGAAGGCATGAATTTTCAAACTATATTTACCTGCAAATGGTAAATACTTCTGTGCGAATTTCTCTAGCATGATTTTTCCCGTCTCTGATACAGCAACAGAGCCTGATTCGAAAAAGCTCAAACCTTTAAAAAATATAATTAATTTTCCTTCCTCTATTTTTTCAACAATAGTTTGAACTTCTGAAAATCCTTCAATCGATTCTGTTTTTAGTGAGGTTATGCTTTTGCCTCCTGAATCATTCGATGAATTGACTAGTTCAAAATTTTTTAATGCAGAGTAATCTAACTGTTCGCTTCTTTCTTTTTGAAAATCAAAAGAGAAAAAAATAACAAAGAAGCTTAAAAGTAAGGTTACCATATCACCGTAACTGATGGCCCATGAACCTTCTGTGTCAACTTCTTCTATATGTCTCTTTTTAAGTTTTACTCTTTTCACTTACGCTGCCTCGGCTAAAATATTACCCACATCCAACTTTTTTGTTTGTGAAGGCATATAATTATTAAGACTTTCAAGTAGTTCAAGATGACTGTTCTGTTCTGAGATCATTAAGATTGTATTCAATGAGATTTCTGCTAGGTTTTGATCCTCTTTAATATTATTTACAATCCTATCTCCTAAAGGGTTTAGAAAAATATTTGCAACAACAATTCCATAGAAAGTTGCTATAAGCGCAACCGCCATTCTAATACCAGTTTCTTTTGGATCTGCACCTTCACTTAATCCTTGCATTAAGTGAATTAACCCTAGAACAGTTCCTGCAAGACCAAATGCTGGTGGATACTTTGCTAAACCTCTAATCCATGAAGACACACTTAAGTTGTCATCCACATACTTTTCAATTCTCTCTGTTAATAGAAATTGAATTTTTTCAGAATTAAATCCGAGTTGTAATAGTTCAACACCATCATTTAATACTTTGTCTTCAATCCTATATTTAACATTTTGAGGCTTCCCACCTTTTATCAACGTCAGAGAATTATTAATTGTTTTTTCTCTTAAATTACTATTATTCAATGTTCCTCTTAAAATTATTTTTAAAATATGTCTCTTTCTTAGAGATGGCAGTGTCGTTATTCCTACAGAGATAGTTCCAAATACTACCATTGCAAAAGCAATAACATCCCAAAACTGACCGAGGTTTTGATCTAAGTGCTCTAAAGAGATAGCAAAACCTGCTGTTATAACTATTAGTCCAAATAATACTTTCATAATACTTACCTATTCATTGTTATTTTTAGTTTATTAATTAATTGGTCTCTTCTATTGTTACGCGGTGAAAGCTCTTTTGCTTTCTGGTAAAAGTACAGCGCTGTATTGTATTCATTAGTTAAAAAATGGATATTCCCCATTAAATCATAAGGAACACTTATCTCTGGATAATCATCTATTAACTCTGTTAAAATTTGTTTAGCTTTAGAAAAATTTTTATTATAGCTGTGCTTTTGTGCTTCAGCGATTCTCGACGAAACTCTTTCTAGTTT
>CATLVU010000053.1 GCA_950061135.1 uncultured Oligoflexia bacterium | reverse complement strand
GTGAGAGAGCTCATATTGCAGGACTTGGAGAGCTTAAAAAAGTGAGTTTTGATCCTCTTTTTACCATCAATCATACCTGTGCAATGTTCAGAGACAATCTTAACAGATTAGTTAGAAGAACTTGGTGTACTACAAAGAAAGTTCAAGCTCTTCAAGATCAGCTTGATATGTTTATTTATTATCATAATCACTATTATTTAAAGAGGCTAACACCAATCTAGTCAGGCAGTTTGTCAGGTATCAATAAAAAAGTCCATATTGAGACCATTTTCAACTAAACTTGCCATATCCTGAGGAACCAGCCCCGTAAAAACAGGCCCATTCTCTCCTGCAGTACCGATCTCTTGTGTAAGGATTGTTTCACCTTCCATGTTAACAATTTCCGAAACCTGACTAACTATTCTTTTGCCATCTTTATTTCTATCAAGTTGAATAATATAATCGAGGGCGGTTGTAACCTGTTTTCGCACGACTCTAATAGGCAAATCATATCCAGAAAAGAGAAATAAATTTTCAAGCCGACTTAAAGCTTCCACAGGGCTATTTGAATGTAGTGTACACATACTTCCATCATGACCTGTATTCATAGCTTGTAATAAATCAAAAGCCTCCTCTCCACGAACTTCCCCTATTATAATACGGTCGGGCCTCATCCTTAATGTGTTCTTTAGCAAGTCCCTTGTGGTCAGAGGGTTCTCAACACTATGTAGATTTTTTTGTGCTAGTAAACGAATCGTATTAGGAATATCAACCGTAAGTTCTCTTGTATCTTCAATTGTTATAATTCTTTCATTTTTGGAAATTTCTTGAATTAATAAATTCATAAAAGTAGTTTTTCCATTTCCAGTTCCACCACTAATTATTATATTCTTTCTTGCCCAAACAAGAGTTTTAAAAAACTTTATCCACTTCGCGGTAATGCCAAATTCTCCGGCTAGAGAGTCGAAGCTTTTAATGTTCTTTAAGTACTTTCGAATCGTAATTGCAGGACCTGAGTTAGTGTACATTGGAGAAATTATATTAATTCGACTTCCATCAGGTAATACTCCATCAACAATTGGAGACTTGGGTCCAAAGCTCGAGTTATTCATTTTTGCGACTTCAACACAAAAGCTCATTATATCTTCACTTTTTAAATTAATATCTAATCTAATTAAGTCGCCAGCTCGTTCTATAAAGATATGAGATGGTGAGTTCACAATTATTTCTGTGATTCCTTCCTTTTTTTCTAGGTTCTTTAGTAATTCCCAAACACTATTTTTCATCTACACAAACGCCTTGTTAAAAGTTAGAAAATCCGTCTCGCCAATAGCAAACCCATATTTCAGCATATTTTCACTAAAAAAAATCAATTGCTCTTCATTTAAGACATTAAAAATAGAATCTCCAACTTGGTTTTTCTTATCAACTATATTTCGTAATTCATTCTCGGTTAAAATCTCGGACAAAAGAAAAAGAGTATAAAGGTACCAATCAGGAAACTGACTAGAACCCTTCGCATCATCAACAATAGAATCAATAACTCGTGAAAACTGATTTAAATTAATACCAATTTTTTTTAAGAAATGACCTAATAAAAAAACTCTTCTGTTTGTTCTAGATTTTAAATATCGAAAGCGTTCTTCGAATTTTAAAATATCTAAGACTTCTTGAGCTTTATACTCATTCGGATAACATTTATACTTTGAATGAAATAAATCCAACTCTGAAACACATTCAATGACGCCAAAAAGTCCTAGGCCCAAGATTTTATCTTTAAGGACTTTTGAATCAGTAGTTTTCTCGTGATTTATATTTGAAATATAAAACTGATAGAAATGATCATTTCCAATTTCTACCGAGAGAAGATCAATTCCGTTACTTCGGTAGTAAATTTTACTTGAACAAGCTTTGATTAAGAGTTCTGGTAAAATTATAATATCGTTATTTATTTCCATTTATAGATAGTATAAAATAAAAAGAGGGAGTATGGGGAAAAATAAAACCGAGTTTTTTGATATGGATTTTAATATAAAAAAAATAATTATTAAACATTCTGTTCCGCAAATTTTAGACACGCAAATAAGCAGTGCTTTAAGCTCAGATATTCCCGTTTTATTTGTAATTGATAAAAATCCTAGTGCCGCAGAACATGAAATTGTGACTGCATTAATTAAAGTATTAACAGCGAGTAAAACATTTGTTCTTACGAGGCCCATTTTTATTCAAACAGAAAATAATTATCATCACTCTAAGTTTTGTTTTATAAAGTCAGAGAATGAAATACCGCTTTTTTACAAAGGGTCTATAGGAGATCTTGATATTGAAGAGAGTGATGAAGATATAGAGATTTATCAAACTAAAAGATATCTTTATCAGCAAAAGATTCTTCAAAAAGATATTCATCTTATAGAAGAAGAGTTAGAGAAATTTGCATCGATGCATAAAAAAATTTTTAATTATGGCCTTTATCAAGCATTTTTAAAAAAGATTGAAAAGGAGACACGATGAAATATGGTCCGGAGCAAATAAAAATGATAAGGGAAAAAAAACTTTCCGAGCTCATTGAAAGAGTTGACTTTGTTTCTCAGTACTCAAACTCTGAATCTATTTTATCAAATACTGAATCCAATGTTCATCACTTAGAAAAAAAAATTCACCGTAATTTTCAAAAAACGAATTCTTCTCTTAAACAGGCAATTAATTATCTTTTTGAAAAGTATCGCCATTAAGTAATAATGGGCCACCTATATGTTGATAATCCTCAGGAGATAAAGAATCATAGTCATAATCGCTTAATTGTTCTTTTAAAATAAGATAAAGATATTTTAAAAACAGCTCTCGATCTCTTAATTCAAAACGATTAGAAAAACTCTCTAGCATTTGTCTTATTTTGTTATCTGAAAAGTCTTTTAAGAAGTGGCCTGAATTTGTTCTATTAAAATACTTGGTTATAAAATCTTGCAGTTCAGAAAAGTTCAAACCGAGTCTTTCTTCTTTGATACTTTGTTCATCTCGTATCAGAGTCGTTATAATAACTGCTTCAAAATCGATTTGGTTTAGCTCATAATTAATATAAGTATTATTATGAATATTTTGTTTTAAAAGCGACTCTAAACTTTTAAAAAAGCTTGAAATATAAGGTATTATCTCTGTAAAGAGATTCACCCAGCTCTGCCATTCTTGTACGTCATTGTAGTTTGAAACTTCTACAACACTTCCATTTGGATGCTGAAACTTTGGTATATCCAAATTTGAGTTATCCAAGAAATTCTCAAAATGGCCCCCTAAAAACATAAGTAGCTTTTCTTTGTTTTCCGCATAAGGAGAAAGACTTTTAACTAATTTTTTCTTATTCAGTTCTATTAAACTATGGCCTATTCGATAGAGATCAAAAAAATCAAAACGCTCAAAGATGACAAAATCACTAAGATCATTTTGAACAGAACGAACTTTATCAATTCCAAGGTTGACGAATTTCTTAGTGTTATTCCCAATGCGGGATAACTCAATACTCCCCTCTTTCATTGCATTGTTAACCACTATCACAGAGTTTACTAACCTTAGAAACGAAAAGTTCAAAAAGTCCTGGCGTTTATCGTCTTTGACTAATGCTAGTTCCTCTTCAATTAAATCAATCTCTTTGTTAAAGCTTGTAAGCGCTGATGAATGAAGGTTTTGAAGTTTACTATTTAGGTCTATCTCAGGAGTAAGAGCAATATGACTACTGATATATCTATCAATCCCCTTTAAAGAGGCAAATGCAAATGTTTTCTCTTTAGCCTCAAAGTAGTCAACAAATCCATAATCTCGAAGTCTGCTTTTTGAGTTTTGATATTCCTGCTCTTCTAGTAACGAGTACGAATCATTTATTAATTTAAAAAGTAAGCTATAGGCCTTATCAACTCCTAATTTATCGTATAAATTGCGAATCAGATACTTAAGCTCCGTAGCATATTTATATTCTTCAGAGTACTCAATTAATAATAGCATATCATCGGTCAAAAAATAATGATCGTGATCTGGATATTCAGGATCTTCTGTATCAAAAGTATAAATATTCACTCTCGATTTAAGATAAATGAGGAAGTTTTCGTTCTTTACAAATTCTTGAGTAAATTTTAAGTCCTCTACTTTAGAGTAAACTTCAATCCAGTATTCAAAAGAGTCGACATCTATTCGATCTTTTTGCCATAAATCAAGATCTATCATCGCTTGTCTTTGTTCATGAGATAGATCAGGAATGATCTTTGCCACTTGATCACTTGAGGCGGACAACAAAGAAACATATAGTGGGTGCACAGGAACCATTGCTAGATTACCTGTTTCAACGAGCTTTGCAATATCTTCAAAACGATTATATGCACTAGATTCTTGAATTAAATGCCTTAGGGCCTTTGAATTTGCCATGGCCTGTTTTTACATTATTATGAGCCGCGAGTAAACGACTTTCTCTCTTGGGATAAAAACGAGTAGAAGATGGGAAGAAGAATCAGTGTCATAATAGTTCCAATAAATAATCCCCAGCCCATTGTTAACATCATTTCTGCTAACATTGAATCATAGCCTGCAAGCCCATAAGCGGTAGGTAATATTCCGGCCACAGTGGTCAAAGTAGTCACAACAATAGGCCGAAGTCTGGTAGCTGCAACAGCGGCAATTGAATCCCAAGTTCGGTCACTTTCTTTGTCGATTTTATCAATCATGACTATAGCATCATTCACGACTACACCTATCATACCTAAAGCACCAACTGCTGCAAAGAATCCGTAAACACTCATCCCGTGGATTAATAAAACGTAAATTATCCCTGATACACCAAATGGTACAATCGCTAAGACCAAGAAAGGCTTAAAAAGTGAATTAAAAATCAATACCAGAATAAAATAAATTAGAATCACAACCATAATGACTGAAGTTCCAAACTCTCCTTGACTCTCCCTCGTATCTTCGATTTCTCCTTTGAAGCTTAAAACGGTTGTAGGACTATCTTTTGTTAATTCGGGGAAAACATTTTGCTCTAGGTACTCAGCAATTTCTAAAGGAGTTTTTTTAGTTTCTGGATTTGCATTAGCATAAATCATTGTCGTTCGTTTATAGTCTGTTCGTTGTATATTAACAGGCTTTTTTATCTTCTCAACTCGAACCATTTTTCTAATTGGTATGAGGTTTCCTGATTTATTTTCAATATTGAGAGCAAGTAGTTGATCAATATTAGATTTAAATTCTTCAGGAACAGTAAGCCGTACATCAACTTCTTCTTCACCCTTATTAATCGAATATAAAATTGATCCCTCAACAAAAGACCTTAGGGCCGTGGTCAAACTTGAAGGAGCGATATTATATTTAATAAGTAGGTCTTGCCTTAAATGAAAGACATACTCATCCTTTAAAATTGGTTTTTCAACTTCGACATCAACTATGTCTTTATTATCCTTCATTAGTTTTTCAAGCTGCTGAACGATATTTTTTCTTTTAACATCATCATTTTCTTGAATTTGTAATTCTACTGAGTTTCCTGAATCATGTCCCCAGCGTCCACGTACAAATTTAACTTCTTTTATATTAGGAATGTCTTTTGTTTTTTCTTCCCAGCGAGCTAATAATTTATTTAAAGATTCTGTTCTTTCATCTGCAGGATATAGTTCAACTAGTATAGAAGCTTCATTCTCTCTTACTTCTCCACCTCTTCGAGAAACACCGATTCTGGAGCGAAGTGCCACAACGTTATTTTTTTCTGATTTGAAAACATTTTCAATAGGAGCTATCGCCTTTGCTGTTTCCAGTCGTGAAAGATTATCTTGGGCCGTAACTCTGATAAATATTTCACTACTCTCCTCCCTAGGAAACATTACAAAACTCATCTTTTTTGAATACAAATAACCACTCAGGATAAGAAAGCAAATAGCCCCTAAGATTATAAATGCGCGATAGTGAAAAAACTTTAAAAGTAAGTTTTTATACTTCCTTTCAATTTTATAAAACCAGTTTTCTTGATTTGTTTCTTTTGAAAAACGGTCGATTATATATGTCTTACTTACCATATGCCCTGGAAGAAAAAGTAATGACTCAACGAGGGATGCAACTAGCATTAAAATAACAATTAAAGGGATATAAGAAACGAGCTTACCAAAAAATCCTTCAAAGAAAATCAAAGGAATAAAAGCAACACAAGTAGTAGCAATACTCCCAACAATCGGAACAAAAACTTCAGTTGTACCAGTCACCGCCGCTTCGATTAATGGTATGCCCTGTTCTTTTTTTCTCGTGATATTTTCTGCAATGATGATTGCATCATCTACAACAATCCCAAGCACAATTATAATCCCCGCGAGGGTCATATTATTAATTGTATAGCCACATAAATGAGCAATTATCAAAGTAAAGGCTGCACAAAAAGGAATTCCCATTGCGACCCAAAAGCCTGATTTCAAATCAAGAAAAATTAACAAGACTAACAAAATTAAAACAAAACCAACTGCGCCATTAGTGCTTACAATATTCAAACGATTGGAAACATCATAAGACTCATCATCCATCATTACAATTTCGATGGGTGCATCTTTATTATTTACTCTAAAAGAATCTAGAAATTTAACAACCGCTTTTTGGGCGGTCAAAATATCTGTAGATATATTTTTTTGTACATTTAAGAATACAGCTTCATGTCCATTAATCTTAAAAATAGAATTACTTTCTTCGTATCCATCTCTGACATAGGCCAGCTTACCAAGCTCTGTAGACATGCCTTGATAATTTCCTTGTAATACCAACTTATCTAAGCTCTCAACAGTTTCCAGCTCATTCATTGCCGTGACTTTACTTTCTCCCTTATCACGCATGGAACCTATTGGAGATCTCACATGATTAGATTGAATTTGATCCTTAATCATTGAAAGAGAAATTTCAAGCTGGTTCATCTTATCAGGAAAAGTCATGATCTGAACTTCAGGTTTTAAATAGTAGCGTCTTTCAATCGAGCTAATCTCAGGCATGGCCATGATTTGAGATTCAAAAGACAAAACATAAGACTGAAGAAGAGCTCTTGATTTCTGATCTAAGAACTCTGTATCTTTAAGATAAACTCCAAGGTCCATGATTGCTTTTGATGCACTCTTGAACTGTCTGATTCGTGGTAAATCTCTTACCTCTGAAGGGTAATTCACGCGTAAAACAGCATCTTTGATTTCGTTAGTTACTTCATCCAAGTCAGGATAATTATCATCAATCGTTATTCGAACACTACTAGAACCTACAGCAGAGGTGGTTCTAATCTCTTCAATACCTGCAACACCTTTTAATTCATCTTCTATTGGCTTTGTTACAAAAAGCTCAACGTCTTCAGCTGATGCGCCTGGATAACCTGTATTAACCCGAATCCAATTACTTTGAAATTCAGGCATTTCTTCTTTGCCTATTTTTTGCCAAATAAAAATAGACATTATGATGACGCCAAAAAAAAGTATATTGGTTAGAAGGTGTCTTTTGGTAAAAAATAAAACTAAATTATTCACGACTTATAGCTTAGTCGCGGCTCATTACTAGTGTCAATCTACTATCGAGTTAAAACTAATTATTTAAACTTTTTTCTGTTTTGTTTAAATTAAATTTGGTGAATAAGAAGTAAACTATAAAACCGGCAATAATTCCTGGAGCAACTTCATAAACTGCGCCGCTTAATCCCGCCTGTTTCCAAATTAACGATACCGCAATTGCAATTAACACCATTGCAATTCCTGTTTTTTCATTAACTCTTTTGTTGAAAGTATACAACGTAATTATTGGTGTAAATGCCACTGATAAAATAGACCAAGATAATAATACCAGCTCAAATACGTTTTTGCTTCCAAACAAAGCTATCAACAATGCGCTGACAGTAACTAGCCCTGTAGTTAATTTTGTAACAAAAAGATTGTTCTGCCATTTAGGAATCAAGTCTTTGGTAAAAGCAGCGCTACAGCTTAAAATCTGAGAATCTGCTGTAGACATTGTTGCGGAAAAAATCCCTGCTAAAACAACTCCTATTAATATTTCAGGTAAAAGCTTTTGACTTATCATCGGAAGTGCTAGTTCTGCATCAAAAGTAGAAGTTTCAGGCAGTATTAATCTTGCAGTTAACCCAACACCAATAGTGATCGTATAAAAAGCAATATACCAAATATAATAATAGGCCCTCGTCTTATTTATATTTTTCACATCATCTAATGTCATAAATCGAACCATAATATGGGGCTGACCAACAACTCCAAAACCTGCGAATATCCACCCTAAAATGAAAAGCATTATTCCGATACTATTATCCATTAATAACCCGGTTGGCCTAACACTTAAAAAGCCTGGAGCAACTGCATCTAATTGCGATATATATTCGCTAAACCCACCGACATTGGAAACTCCAACAACAAATAACATAGTCATTGCAAAAATCATTACAATTGATTGAGCTGCGTCAGTCCAAATAGAGGCCCTAATTCCTCCTGAGAGGCAATAAAGAAAAACAATAACAGAACCGATAATCGCACCAGTGCTATAATCCCATCCGAAGAGAACATGAAGTGCCTTACTACCTGCTTTAAATTGAGCCGCTGCATAGACACCAAGAAAAATAACAGTAATTAAACCGACAAGAAATCTAAGTTTCTTAAACTCTGTCCCGTGCCATCTTGAAATTAATCCACCATAACTTAAAATATCATTTTTTTCAGTAACTCCCCTGATGCCTTTAAATACAAAACTACCGATGATTAAATCCCCTAGTATCCAACCGACCATTAACCAGATTGATTGAAGACCACTGGTATAAGTAAAACCGATCATCCCAATAAACATATAACCACTGTTATTAGTCGCGATTGCTGACAAAGCTGCCAACCACGGAGAAATACTATTTTTAGCAATTAGGTAATCTTCATTCGTTTTTTTGCTTTTGAAACTAGATGAAACTCCTATCAATACAAAAACTAATAAAAAGAAAATAAAACTATAAGCAACCATAATGCAATCCTCGCAAGCGATACCAATCAGTAGTAATGATTTTAAAAAAGGCATGAAGAGTTTTATCTCTTCAAGTAAAGTATCTTTAATGTTAAAGTCTTATGATAATACAAAAATCAAAAAAAATAAAATGCATGGAGGCATTTGCTTATGAGTGATCATAAAGAAGATTTCATTATTCAACCTCAAATTAATCAAGACATTAATCCGGACTCTCTTCCCGAGTTCTACAAACCTCTTTCGAGAATTTCAACTGATGTTGATTTTGAAAAAGATGGTAAACAAGTTAGTTTTATTAGAGTACCACACTCAAGAAACGACTCAGCATGGGGATCAATATTAATACCAATTGTCGTTTATAAAAATGGAACAGGACCTACAATTTTATTAACTGGTGGAATCCATGGTGATGAATACGAAGGGCCTATAGCCTTGTCTTTGCTAACTCGAACTCTAAAACTAGAACAAGTACAAGGAAGAGTTATTATTTTACCAGCAGTAAACCTTCCAGCTTTAATGAATGATTCACGGCTATCACCAATTGATAATTTAGATTTGAATCGATCTTTCCCAGGTAATCGAGATGGTTCTCCTACTCAAGCGATTGCTCATTACTTGGATAAAATTCTACTTCCATTAACTGATATTGTTGTTGATTTACATTCAGGTGGAAAATCTCTTGATTTTGTTCCAAGCATTGCAATGCATAGATTAAATGATAAAAAACAATATGATGATACTTATAAAGCCTTAATGGCATTTGGTGCACCATACGGATTTATCCACTCTGAAGTTGATGGAGACGGAACTTTTGATACAACTGCAGAAAATAAAGGAGATGTTTTTTTATTCTCTGAACTTCGTGGCGGTGGAACAGTTTCAGTTGAAGGAGTACAAGTTGCCAGAAATGGTATAAGAAATATTTTAGAACATTTTGAAATCGCTGAACTTCCAAAAATTAAAGCTCCCCATTGGAATGCGAGACAGACACAAGTTATTTTAGATACGTCTCATTCCGATTCATATGTAAGAGCTTTAACAGAGGGAATATTTGAACCATTTTTTGAACTTGGACACGAAGTCAAAAAAGGAAAATCAATTGGAAGAATTCATTTTATGCAAAACATGAATAAAAAACCAGTTACCATTCAAGCACAACACTCAGGAATCATTGTCGGCAAAAGAGCGATGGGCTGGGTTTCTCAAGGTGATTGTCTTGCTGTAATTGGAAATGAAATAAAAGGATAAGTTTATGAGTAAAAAAGTAAATTGGAATGAAGTAAGTGAAGGAACAAAGGCAATATGGTCAGGCGAGCTTGATTGCTTTCAAGATCATGCTTCACAAATGCCAGTTGTTTTATCTGTCGCCTATGGCTATGAGGACTTAGATGAATGGTATGATGTTGCTCTTGGAAAAAAGAAAGGCCATATCTATTCAAGAAATACAAATCCAACAATGGAATTATTTGAAGAGAAAATGCGTATAATAGAAAACGCTGAAGCATCAACTAGTTTTGCAACAGGTATGGCGGCAATCAGCAATACACTGTTCGCTCTTTTAAAACCCAATGATAAAGTTGTATCTATTAAAGATTCTTACGGTGGTACAAGTAAAATCTTTTTAGATTTTTTACCAAAAAACAATGTAAACGTTGTACTTTGTGAAACGGGAAATCACGAAGAGATGGAAGCTGAAATAGCTAAAGGCTGTACCCTTGTTTATCTTGAGACGCCAACTAACCCTACTTTAAAAGTTATTGATATCGAAAGAATAAGTAAAGCCGCTAAAAAAGTTGGTGCCATTGTTGTTGTTGATAATACTTTTTCCACTCCAATAAACCAAAAACCTCTCGAGCTTGGAGCTGATATTTCTCTTCATAGCGCTACTAAGTTTTTAGGCGGGCATTCAGATGCGACAGGTGGTATTGTTTGTGGTTCGAAAGAACTAGTTAAACAAATTTACCATTACCGTGAAATAACAGGTGCAACTATGCATCCGTTAACGGCATATTTGCTTGTACGAAGTTTAAAAACATTAGAATTGCGAATTCAACGACATAATGACAATGCCCTTAGGCTAGCTCAATATTTGAGTCGACATAAGAAAATCGACCAAGTTTTTTATCCAGGGTTAGAAACTCATCCAGGGCATAAAATTGCTAAAGAGCAAATGAATGGATACGGAGGAGTTTTGAGTTTTACTCTTAAAGGCGATTATAATACTGTTAAAGAGTTTTTACCAAAACTAAACTTTGCCCATATGGCCGCAAGTCTTGGTGCTGTTGGAAGCTTGGCAGGACCTCCTAAAACGACATCTCATGTTGAGTTAACTGAAAAAGAAAGAGAACAACTTGGTATTCCTGAATCACTGATTCGTTACTCAGTTGGTGTTGAGAATATTGAAGACTTAATCGATGACTTTGATAAAGCGCTATCCCAAATTTAATCTTTTATAATTAATTTTCGCTCTGGACGGTCAAATAAAGACTTTGCACCGTTCGGAGTTACAACTACAGTTTCCGAAATCCCCATAATCATTTTTATTTTTGGCATCATAAAAAATGGTATCAGATGAATTGTCATATTTTCTTCAAGCAATTGATTCGAAACAGGGTTTAAACTAACTAAATGTCCTTCATCCCATGCTGGTGCAAATGAAATACCTATCCCATAACCCGACCTACCTGTTTGCCATCCCCCGCACTGATTACTAGCGATAATATCTCTATTGGCACTTGCAATTTTACCAACGCTAACTCCAGGTTTCATATTCTCCATTGATTTTGCTAGAGCTTCAAGTGCGATTTTTTCAGCTTCTAACATCTCTTTTGGTGCTGGCCCAATAACTAGCGTTCGCATCATAGCAGTGTGGTATCTTTGTAATCAACCTGCTAATTCTAAAAAAACACAATCTCCTTTTTGAACTTTACGGTGCTCCCAAGTTCCATGTCCTATATTTGTTCGCTCTCCAGTGACAATATAGGGAGGAACTGATGGATACTCCCCTCCTGCAAGATACATTGCTTCATGAACTTTAGCTGCAATCTCATTTTCAGTAACACCTACCTTTGAGGCTTCAATCCCTGCCAGCATCGCCTCTTCTGTAATATGAGCAACCTTTTTCATTAACTCAAGTTCTTCAGAGGATTTAACTCTTCTTATCGGATCTAATATTCTACTTATATTTATAATTTCTTTTTGTTTAAAGTTATTCCTCAGAGTCTCAATTGTATCTCTTCTAAGAAAAAAGCTATCAAGTTCAAGTCCCAAGCTTTTTAGATCTGTATTATGATCTTTGATTAACTCTATCAGTTTTTGAATAGGTTTTTCAGTATCTAAATACGTGAATGTCTTAGTCACCCATGTTCTTTGTAAGAAATTAGATTCTTCAAGAACTCTCGTAAATGAAAAGCACTCCCCCGTTAAAGGAATCAATAATGCGTGAAAAGAATCATAACCTGATGTTTGATGTCCTGTTAAGTATGTTAAATGTTCTTGGTCAGTAAAAATTGCAAGCTCTACTCCCTGCTGTTTCATTTGCTCTCGAACAAATGAGATTCTTCTTTTATACTCATCTAAACTAAACACCAAATTAGGATGATTAAACATTACTAGCTCCAATTATCTAATGAAAACAAGTAATTATTATAAACCCCAAATGCAAAATAAAAAAAATAAAAAATCAGTAACTTAACAATTGATAATACCATTTTCGCACTTTTCCGACCTCTGCGCTCAAGTTTTTCTAAAACGATCCGATCAACTAACTGAGGAATACTAAAATATGGCAAAGAAAAAGAAAAAACGAACTGATGATGGACAAATTTGGAGTTCTTACTCCGATGTTTTTACCACAATAGCTATTGTATTTTTAGTAATGTTTGTTTTTGCAATGATAAAGGTTGGGGTTTCGACTATGGAAAGAGTCGCCCAAAAAAAAGCCCATGAAAAAGAGCTCGAAGGTTATCTTCCTCAGTCAAAAAAAGAAAAAACAGAGCAAAAAATTAGTGATATAAAAAACAAATTAGGCCAAGTAGGTCAATACAAAGATATTATTGAACAAAAGATTCAAGAGTTATCTCAATTTGCAGGTGAACTAGAAAAAAATAAAGACATTATGGCCCAATTAGTGAGCGAGCAAGAATACAAAGAAGCAATTTTGGCCAAGATTGCAGATGATCTTCAACAAAAAAAACAAGAGCTTGCTCTTAAAAGTTCAAAAAATACTCAACTAGAAAAAGAAATTTCCAAAAAACAAACAAGTCTTGACGAAAAATCAGAAGCTCTAGAAACTTTAAATCAAAAAATATTTGAACAAATTAGAAAAACTAAAAATGTAGAGGCTGCCTTAAAAGACGAGAAGGAAAAACAACAAGAATTAGCAAAAGAGCTTAGTAAAATCTCCACAATAAAAAGTAATTTAGAAAATGAAAGAAATAAACTCTCAAAAGAAAGAGTACACGCTAACACTCAGCTTGAGCTGATGACGTTGCAAAATAGTGATTTAAAAATAGAAATCAACCAGATAAAAAAACAGTTTTCAAAACTACAAAAAAAATTCACCGAAAAAAGTACTAATAATCAAAATTTACAATTGAAAATACAGGCAGAACAAGAACTATCAAATACAGTAAAAGAAAGTCAAGAGCTACTGGAAAAACAGATTGGCGAGCTACAACAAAAACATAAAGAAGAACTTAAAAAGCTAGAAGATAAAATCAATAAGCTTCATGATGAATCGAGTTTAAGAAAAAATCAAATTGCATCATTAAAACAAAAAGAAACGAAATATCAAAAAGAGCTCGCAGACTTAAATGAACAAATTAGTTCAGGTAATAGTGAAAATTCTTCTCTAGATCATAAAGTCATCAAATTAAATCAACAGCTCTCTGAAATGAGTAGAAAACTGTCTCTGAATAATAATGAATTAGCAAACCGAGAAAATAGTAACGCACAATTAGAAAAAACATTGGGGCATCTAAAAAAGCAAATCGGAGAACTTAACAAACAAAATAAAAAATTAGAGTCTGATCTCTCAGAGCAAAATCATAAATTGTCTAAACTTAAAGACCAAGAAACAATCAACCAATCTCTAGTGGCCAAGGTAGAGTCATTACAAGGAAAGCTTGATCAAAAGATAGGACAAGTAAATCAATTGTCGAATCAAGTATCTAGTCTTCAAGGTGAAATTGGTAATCTTAATAGTAATAACTCTAAGATATCTAATAAATTTCAACAATGCGAAAGTGGCCTAAGAAGTGAAAGAGTACAACTAAAAGAATGCCAAAAAATTGTTTCTGTAAAAGATGATGCCATCAAGAGTTTAACCGATCAAGTAGATCGTTATGGTGATAAACTTCAAAATCAAAAGAAAAATCTAAGAGCAAATATAGCTCAAAACTTAGCAAAAGAATTTCAATCAAATAATATTAATGCCCAGGTTAATCCGTTAACTGGTACAGTGACTCTATTGATGGAAGAGAATTTACTTTTTAAATCAGGTAGTGCTGAATTGTCCGAGATTGCAAAGAAACAATTATCTAAACTTATTCCTTTGTATGCCAAAGTTTTATTTTCTGAAAAAAATACGAAAAACAAAATAGCAAGCTTTAACATAGAAGGTCATGCCTCACCGAAATATCTAGGCAAAGCCGTTGATCCTTTTAAAGGGGCAATTGGTCCTTATAACTATAATCTTAACCTATCAGCGAAAAGAGCTACTGCCATTTCAAATTATATTTTTGGAAATGAAATACAAGAATATCCAAATAAGTTCTACATGAGAACTTTAACCAAATCTATAGGCCATGGTTATAACAGGCCGATTAAAAAAAGTATTATAAGGGAAATGGCCTCTTTAGAAGATGATGAATCAGTTAGCAAGCAAAACTGTGGAGAATATGATTGTCAATTATCCCAAAGAGTTGAACTAAGTTTCACACTTAAAGACGACCCGAAGTTTTTCAAAGAAATTTTAGAACATCAGGCAGGTGAATTATGATAGAAGTAATCCTTTCCTTTTTTGGAAATTATCTAATTGAATTTATGACTCTTATGCTAGGACTTGCTCTTTCCATGCGATGGATTTCCTTCACTCATAGTAAAAGAGATGAAGCTTATTTTTCTCATTTTACTCGGGAACTACTTTCTACCATAAATGAAGATAAAACTAAGAACATTCAAATAGGTAATACTGATGAGTATCTTAATGGTCTATTAGGTAGGGTTAACAAAAAACTTCCTGAACGAAACTTAAGAAAAGATCTTAAGATTAGACATCAAGATAGAAGAAAAAATGAAGATAGTAGCCATAGTATATCTTTAAAAGATTATGTTAGCTCGAAACATGGCCTAATTGCATCAATCCAAAGTGAGTCTAACGTTTTTTCTTCAAAAGTTTCACCTGATTTTTCTCAATTAACAGATCGAGTAATGAATGATGACGAAAACTGGACTAAAGTTTTTGGTCTTTTTCCTGTCGATGGAATAACAAGGATTCTAGATGTACTTCCTACAATGTTTATCATTTTAGGGGTTTTTGGAACATTTATTGGAATAAGTCTTGCTCTACCTGAAATTGCTCAAATCGACTTTAATAATCTTGAATCGTCAGGGGATACATTAGCACAATTTGTAATCAATGTTACATTTGCGATGAAAACGTCCATTGCTGGAATCTTCTTTTCTATTTTATTAACATTACTAAATACATTTTATCCTATTGATGTCACAAGAGAGCGTACTTTTGATAAAGTTGAGAACACTTTACAAGTACTTTGGTATCATCTTCAAACTGATAACCATAAATCAAGTACCCAAGGTCAGCTTGATGAAATCCTTCAAGCATTAAAAAGTATTGCTGACTCTTTAGCGCCGCAAACAAAAAGTAAAAAGGCATCTTAAAATGAGTATTCTTCAAGTCGTTAAAGGCTGCCCTATTTTTTATGAACTATATGACGAAGAAATTATGAAAATTGTAGGTTTTTGCCGAGTTTTAAATCTGGAGCCTGAAGACTATATTTTTAAAGAAGGCGACGAAGGAAATGAGATTTTTCTTATTCTGCAAGGTGCGGCTTGCGTAAAAAAAGGTGATATAGAAATTGCGCAGCTTCGTAAAGGTGATCTATTTGGTGAGATGGTTCTTTTAAAAGAGAACATTCGAAATGCTGATATCGTTGCAACTCAATATACTGATATTTTAGTTTTAAAATATGACGATATTTTTAATTTTTATAAGAAAGACAGAAAGATCTTTTCAATATTAATGCTGAACTTATCAAGAATGCTTGCAACTAGGCTTAATAAAGCCGGTAAAAAAATTGAAAGCCTAATTATCACTCAAAAAAAAGCTGCTTAGTTTAAACTCATTCTCAACCCTATCTCAATACCACGTTGAATATGAGAATCGTTTCCTCCATAGTCATCATCATTTGAGAACTTTATTCCTCTATATGTTAAATCTGCAAAGAAATTGTAACGTCCTAAATTATAATTAACTCCCATACCCAGATATGTTCCGCTTCCTGAGTACTGATCTTCCAGCTCATTATAAATCGTAGCGACAGCATTTGACTCCGTCCCTGTTCCCTCTGCTTCAATATTAAAATTGGCCTGAGATGTGATTGCCCCTGCTTTAATTGTAAAATATGGTCCTAAATGAAATCGTGCTCCGTATTGCAGATTAGAAAGCGATCGTTGCATAGTAATTATAACTTCGTCATCACTGGCATATTCTGTGCTGTCTTCCCATTGTGAAAACTTAACGATAGAAAAACCTACTTCAAGGGAAAGCCACTGATTTAAACGTCCTCCCAGCATCCCTCCAGTCTCAACTCCAGTAAATGCCTCTACATCCCCTTCGATATTTTGTGTTTCAAACTGAGTACTACCTCCATAAACTTCTAGGTATATATTTTCACCATACCCCAAAGCATTAACAGAAATAAACATCATCAAAAACAAATATCGTTTCATCATTATTCTCCTTATCTACACAGTCTATTATAGACTAATTAAAGACAAAGAAAAAATGAAGTTTCAATTAGTTAGCTAAGAAAATATTGGTTCAAATTTTTTTGTGACAATTTCTTGAGTCAGCATGGCAAGATCTGCTGATTTTGTCCTGGAATGAACTGGTATTTGTTCTGAAATATCCAAATATACTTCAATACTACTTTCTTGAAATACTCCCCATAAATGATCGAAAAAAGTCATATCTCCATACCAAAATATCTTATCTCTATTTTGTATACATACTTTCTTTCCTGATAACTTAAGATAGTTCAATGTCATAGG
>CATLVU010000052.1 GCA_950061135.1 uncultured Oligoflexia bacterium | reverse complement strand
TCGCTCGCCACTACTAACGGAGTCTCGGTTGATTTCCTTTCCTCAGGGTACTGAGATGTTTCACTTCCCCTGGTTTGCCTCTTATACCTATGTATTCAGTATAAGATACCCTAAAAGGGTGGGTTTCCCCATTCGGAGATCTGCGGGTATAACGGGTGTTGACCCCTAACCGCAGCTTATCGCAGCCTGCCACGTCCTTCATCGCCTCTAATTGCCAAGGCATTCACCAGATGCCCTTCAAAACGCTTGAATTCAAATCACGCGCAGAGATAAAATCACTGCAAAGCAATGCAAAGCATTGTTTGCGACAATATCACCGCAAAATGTATTGGAACAATACATACGTTCATTGAAATATTCTAAATCCAAAAATCTAATGATTTCCGAACAAAGAATGTTCTCAGATTTTGTTAGACATTAAGATCAAATTCATTACTGAACTTGATTAATTAAAATCAATTGATTGAATTTACATTCAACCTCATGACTTTAACCTACAAAATTTATATTTGGAGATTTCATAATTTGCTAATAGTTAACGTCTATATCTTACGATATATAATTGCTATTAACACCTTATGATGTCATTTCAAACCTATTTACGATATACAAGAACTTTCTGGTTAAACCAGAAATGAACCGCCTTTGGCAGCTCATTTATGAATTAACAAGAAATGGTGGACCCTAGCGGGATCGAACCGCTGACCTCTTCGCTGCCAGCGAAGCGCTCTCCCAGCTGAGCTAAGGGCCCTTAATTCACTTTATTAAATTTAAGCTAATTACGGTGTTAAATCAATAAACAAATTTACAAGATTTCAGAAATTATCTCATCGAGAGTATCGTCAGGAAATGCTATAATTGCATCCTTGCTTGTAAGAAATTTTTCATTATTTAAATTGGAATAGTCATATAGTCTAACTAAGTTCAGACTTTTAATATTAGTAGTTATTTTAAGATAGAGAGAAGTAAAACCTGTTAATACAGAACCTGCAATAACTTGAAAATAAAGATGATTTATTGCTGCTGCTAAACCAAAAAAAGCCGAAGGAGCAATTTGAACAAAAGCTGAACCTGCAATTTGGCCATAATCGATAAATCTATCGATCACTGAAATATCCTTTGAGCCAATAAATTTACAATATTTCAATTCCATATCACATCTATGAAGCATAATAGTAGTATCACTCGTTTTTTCTATTTTTAAAACTCCGTTTTGAAGACTGTCTTCAGCTAAAATAACCCCCCCTTGAGATTGAAAACTGAATAAAAAAACCATTAAAATTAAAGAAAATATCTTCATAAAAATTCCTTACAAATAATTTTATACAAGTAAATATACACAGAAAGTTTATCTTTTTTGATAAAACTACTTAAAAATACAAACTGTAAAAAAATTGTACGGCCATATGAAGGTAAAGACTTTATGGGTTTTTCCGATAAGAAAGCAAGAGGTTTAAATGAGAAGAGTTCTAATAATTGAAGATGATAAGAGTTTTAGCAGATTGATAAAACATAATCTTGAAAATGACATCAATACCGATGTAGACGTTGCTGATAACTATTTAAAGGGTTTATCAATGGCAATAAACACTGATTATGACCTCTATTTAGTTGACCTTAACCTTGATGGCGAGTCGGGCATAGATTTAATAAAAATTTTGGCAAAAAACAAAAAAATAGATAATAAAGTCATTGTGGTATCAGCTGTTATTACTAAAGAATTACAAATTGAAGGATATAATCTTGGTGTGTCCAACTTTGTATCAAAACCTGTTGATTTGGATCTATTAAAAGCAATAATGAGGAAAAACCTTAGAATGTTAGATAATTCACATTCTGAAATCCTTAGTTTTTACAACCTATACCTAAACCTTGGCGAACGAAGAGCATATGCTAAGGTTGACGAACAAAAAGAAGAACTAAATCTTTCACCTACTGAATACACAATATTGTTTAAACTTCTTAATGCAAGAGGGAATGTAGTTAGCAAGGAAGAACTTTCTTATACAGGTAAAGACGAAAATAAAGCAATGAGTTTCAAATCCGTCGAAATGCATATTTCTGCCCTAAGAAAAAAATTAGAAATTAATAAAATAGTCCATATTGAGTCTAAGTGGGGAGTGGGATATTATTTAAAATATAATCAAAATAAACAAGTCGCATAAGGAACACAAATGAATGAAAAAAAATATCACTATGAGATTGAAAGTTTTTTAGAACCTATTTTTCCAGACTTTTTAAATGATAGAAAGACTGATTTAGAAGAAGAAGAACAAGCTGTTAATAAAAAAGACTTTAAAACCCTTTCTTTGCTGGGACATAAGTTAGCTGGTAATGCCGGTAGTTACGGACTTCCTGAACTCGGAGATCTGGGAAAAGAGCTTGAAAGCTCTGCACATGATGAAAATTATGATCGATGCAAAGAAATTCATCTTCAAATAAAAGAATTCTTAGAAAACTTAACTGTTGATTTTATCTAAACATTTTCCTCTAATCCACTTTGCAATTTTCAACCTCTCATCATGATTATCACTAATTGATTTAAGATGAATTAAAAATCCATTATCAACAGGAGTCGAAGAAATTACGGCCATCCTTATAATATCTTTATTAAATATTTGGGCCAAAGTTTCATTAGAAAACTTTAAAATTGCTTTTTTTGCGAACAATTGTTCAGAGTGCATAATAATATAATCCTCACAAATATGTGTGATATTCATCTGCGTTAATACCTCAGCTGAGCTAGAATTTTGACCCACTTTCGCTAAAGCTGGATTTTGAAAATTAACTCCCTTTATATAACGAGCTACCTGATATTCAAAAATAATAGGGTCAATTGGCTTTTCTAAATACTCGTTCGCCCCAACCTTGAAGGCCATATCAATATCTTCGGGGTCATTATTTTTTGATACTACAATTATACCAAAGTCAGTGTCACAATACTTTCTCAAAATTCGAATAAGATCAAATCCCTCTTTTTTATATTCTTTAGATAAATTCAAATCAATATAGCAAAGCACGGGTTCTCCATCTTTTTTCAATGATGCCACAAATTCCATTGGATCTAAAAAGGTCTCACAAGATAGGCCTATTTTAAAAAAAAGTGATTCAAATAAATTCAACACAGATCTATCATCATCTAAAACCATGATTCGTTTACGCACTAAGGCCATATTTTCTCCTCAGTTCTAAAATTTTATTAATATCTCCAGATGTAATGCCTGAGATCAATAGATCATTCCTATAATAACCATTTCCTAAATAAACATCGTCAAAATATTTAAAACGTAAATATTTCTTATCAATCAATGAAAAGGAGGGCCTATAAAACTTAAAACCATTTTTAAAACTAAGTTTAGTTGGAGCGTCTACTAAAAGTCTGTTCTCTCCTATTGCATGTAATTCAATTGGTATATAAACATCTGTGAGCTGTGAATCGGCATTAAACTCAAAAGGATCGATAGTTGATACAGCTGCAGATATTTTCTTAAGAATCTTCTCAGTGTTAATTGGCTTCATGTAAAAAGAAAAAATATTAAGCCCTTTAAACATTTTATAATCATCTATCTTCTTTGAAGATGAAAAAACAACAATCTTAACATTAACTAAGAGCTCTTTTATATCATCGCTCTGAATAACCATCGCCCCTGTTTCATTCTCGAGATGAATATCTAATAAAAGAACATGAGGACAAAAGTCTGACAAAGCCTCTTTTAATTGTTCAGCACTTGATATTCCTTTATAGGAACAACTCTTACTCTCAAAAATCCTTTCAAGAATTCGGTGTATGGATTTGTCATCATCCAGGCACAAAACTCTTTTATTTCTTAAACCGTTCATTATTAACCTGTCTTTTTTAATTCTTTTCTTTCTAATAAATTAAAAAGTTTCTCCTCAAGTAGTGTTTTGTTAAATGGCTTTTTCAAAAAACGTACTCTCGTAGAATTTACAACTTCAATTAATTCTTTTTCATTTTTGTTTTGTTCTGAAATTAATAAAACAGGAACTTCGATTCCGATCATACTTGATAAAACTTTTGCTATATTTATCCCATTAGTGATTTTTAATCTTAAATCTAAAATTACAATATCAGGTAAATTCTCAGCAATACTCTTTAGGCCATTATATTCATCTTCATAAACACTAACAGTTTGAAAACCATAATCCTTTAAATAACTTTTCATTAATCTTAAAACTGAAAAATCGTCATCAATAACAACAGCATTGAGTTTTCCTCTTTTTCTAAAATCATGTCGGGCCATAATATTAGTTAAATGATCTCTCTCTTGTGTTAGCTTCTTGATAGTTCTTCTTTTAATCACAATATTCTCCTTGGATTAGTTAAGAATATTATGAAGTAGAATGCACAGGGATTACCCAATCAGAGGTAAAGAAATAATGGGTTTTTTATTAGTATTTTTCTAATATTTTACTAACTTCTGCCAACTTATCTAAGTTGTTATGTTTTTCATATCCATTAATTAGAATTTTTGATTTTACTTTTAATTCATCGACTAGTTGTTTTTTCTGAATTTCACAACCAATTCGAGGATATAAACCATCCATAGACACGACTCTCCAATAATCCATCGCCTTATATTTGCGTGATAACTGATCGTCATGCCCTCCATATTTGGTTATAAGAAAGTCTTTTATATGGCCGACTTTGTATTTTGAAGTAATTCTAAGCCATAAGTCATAATCTTCACAAACGGGGAACTCTTCATTAAAGCCTCCGATTTGATCAAATAATTCCTTTTCTATAACAACACATGAGGGGCTAATTACACAGAGCTTTAATGATCTTTCAAATTGATCTCCCCCGCCCTTAGAATGCTTTAGCTTGGGATTTACTCTTTTACCATTTCTTACCCACACCTCTTCGCCATGTACGATTTTAATCTCTGGGTTATTTTTTATATATTCAAATTGTATTTCTAATTTTGACTCTATCCATTCATCATCAGAATCCAAGAAGGCCAGCCATTTACCGGAACAAGATTTCACTCCTAGATTTCTTGCTTTTGAGACTCCATTATTTTTTGTATTTAAAATTTTTATATTTTCAAAGTTGTTTAAAACATCCATTGTCTTATCAGTAGAACCATCATTAATCACAATTATTTCAAAGTTAGAATAGGTTTGATTTAAAACACTATTAATCGCTCGTGCGATTGTTGTTTCTCGGTTATAAACAGGAATAATCACAGAAAAAAAAGGAAAGTTATTCATTAAAAAAACTCTCACCGGTTGAAGCTAGTCTTTCATCTATAATGATATTTTCAAGATCGTCTATGTATTGTTTTGTTCGTAATCCAATAATAGGATGAGTTAAATACTTGCGTGTATAAGCATAACTAAGTGCTGAGGACTTAATATCATGGCCCAAGGACTCAAACTCCCTAACCCTTGCACATTTTTCTTTCCAATTGCTCTTTTTCCACCATGGCGCCCAACTCCTACAATCACTAGAATCAAACTTCCTTGTGGGTGTTACACTTCCTGCTAAAATTCCTTTATCAAATGTTCCCCAACCTTGAGTTTCAATTTTATCTAAGTCTAATTCTGTACTTAATTTTTTAAAAACGTCATTAAAGAGATTACACTCTCCTTGAATATGGGTAATAGGAAATGATCCAATCGCAAGAGATATATCGTTAATATTAGTATTTGAAAGACCTATTGCTAGTATTTTGTGCTGTTCTTTTGCTTTAAATAGAACCTCAAGAGGGTATCTAATATCAACATTTGGATCAGGCCAGTGGATATAGAAAACATCGATATAATCAGTATTCATTCTCTTTAAAGACTCTGTTAACATTCGACTTATTACTTTCGGTTGGTTGCTCATATTGACTCTACCATTAGAATGCCAATCAACTCCCGCTTTAGATATCACTTCAACTTTGTCACGTTTAGAAGCAATAAAGTCCCCTATTCTTTCTTCTGACAGACCCATTCCATATATTGGCGCAGTATCATACTTTATGATTCCTCTCTCAAAGGCATATTCCAATAAATTTCTGGCAGACTGCTTATTGATATCACCAAAACCATAGCCTTTTCCTTCACCAGCTATTGCGGCTGTGCCAAAAATTATTTTAGAGAAGTCTATTTTTTGCATGAATCCTTTACTTTAACTTCCAAAAACATTAGTTAGTAATGCATGGAATTATTAACTTGCGCACATTTTAAAGAAGCTGAATCATTTATTGAAGCATTTTCTTTCAAAAGAGAAAATTTCAATAATTTATTCAAAAGTGGTAATCGCCTTTTATTAATTACTGGTGAAGGTCCATTTGAATCCATCACATTACTGCCATATCTGATAGCTCAATACGATATTTCTAAAATAATTAATTTTGGGATTGTGGGTGCCCTAGCTAAAGATTTTAAAATTGGTGAGATTGTTAATGTTAGAACAATATATTTTTATTTATCTAAACCATACTTCCAAAGCTTTACTCTCGACAATGAGAGTAAAGTTGATTGTATAACAAGTGAAGACAGAGTCTTAGAGACAGAATATGCTACAAAGCTTTCTAATTTTGCTCATATTGTAGATCGAGAGTTATGGCCTATGGCCAAGATAGCAAATGCTCATAAGATTGAACTCTCTAGTTTTAAGCTAATATCTGATTTTGCCAACGGAGAAATAAATTGTTTTGACATCCAGTCTATGGCATCTGACTTTTCTCAAAAGCTACTTACATACTACAAAAATAACTTTACGAATCAAACGCCTGAACCAAATAATGAACATGTTTTAAAATTCAAAGCATCCTTCTCACAAAAAAAACGTATTGAAAAACTATCAAATAAACTTTCATATGAGCAGGCACATCAAATTATAAATCAATCAAAAAATGCAAATGAATGTATAAAAAGTCTTGAATACAAAATAAACCCTATCGAGGAAAAAATTGAGAACAAGATAAAATTCATACAAGGGCCATTTGAAAAGATCGGTGCGAATATTTATTTTGATCAAAAAAAAGAAAACAAAAATGTTAAAGTCACAATGAATATTAATTCTCAAAAAAACATTGAAAACCTTATTAATGTTTTGTCAGACTTTCGGTATGAGCAAATTGATGATTTTTATAATGGTAATTTAGATGTTTAGCACTGTATTCGTTGAGCAGGATATCTACCAAACCCAAAGAGTCCAATCAATTCTTGCAAAGATAAAGTATAAAAACATAAAAACACTCTCCCGATATGATGATGTATGGGGAAAGGTAAAAAAACCATATCTTCAAAAAAGAGAAAACCTTAATCTTTTTATAGCGAACAAACGAGGGAATCTTATCAAAGAAACACCTGATGCTTACGGAACAGGTAGAGGTAAGCATTTTTATTTCATCCATAGTTATAATTGTATTTATGAGTGTGAATATTGCTATCTTCAAGGATATTTTAACACTCCAGATATTGTTTTTTTTGTTAACCATGAGGATATTGTTAAACAAATGGGCGAGCTTATCCAAAAGTATCCAAATGAAGAACTATGGTTTCACGCTGGAGAATTTTCTGACTCACTTAATCTTTCACATATTACTCAGGAATATAAAATATATTATGATTTTTTCAAAAATAACCCTAATTGTTTTCTAGAGCTTAGATCTAAGTCTGTTAATATAAAGGAAGTTATTGAACTCCCTCCTTTAGATAATATTATTATTAGTTTCTCACTTGCCTCAGATAGCTCTGCTAAAGAGTTTGATAGAAAATGCCCATCAATAAAACACCGTCTTAATGCCATAGAGAAACTGGCCTACAAAAATTACAAATTAGGCCTGCATTTTGACCCTATAATTTACCATGAAGGCTTTCTAGAAGAATACGAAACAATTTTTGAGCAATTGTCACATCTTCCTCTTGAGACTATCCAATATATATCAATCGGAGTAGTAAGATTTACCAAAGATGTTTATCACCAAGTTGCAAACAATTATCCAGACTCGAATATTCATAAATTAGATTTTACAAAAAGTTTTGATAATAAACTTCGTTACAATAGGCCTATGAGAATGTGGGTTCTTAATCGAATAAAAAACTCATTACTGCTTAAAGGCTTTCAAGACGAGAAAATTTACCTATGTATGGAGTAGCCTAAGACACAAGTAAAAATTCTTCTATTTTACTATCAATCCATGATCGATATTCAGAAAGATTTACCGTATAAATCTTATTATCGTTTTCTAGAGTTGAATGAATTGCGATCAACTTTAAACCTTTTTCAGTCATTTTATAAATAGGACCGCCCGAATCTCCATTCACACTAGTTGAGTCTATGAATAATAAATTACGCTGATTAAAGGTTCTTGAAAGAAACTTTATATTGCTAACGAATTTAAAGTTATGTCCATTTCTCTCACCATAACCTATTCTCTGATATGGACCAGGTACTACAAAGTCATCCTTTCCAATTATCGCAGGAACAATCCCGAACGGTAATCTCTTTTTAAGCTTTATAACTGCTATATCATGATCAAAAAAAGAACTTTGAGGATTATAGCTTGGATGGATATAAACATGCTCAATTTCGATCTTGATTCCATCTGCGATAGCAATGCCTGTATCAAGGCAATCAACAGAATGAGCAGATGTTAATAACATTGATCCAGATATTGCAACTGCTGAAGAATAAAAGTTTTTATCACCTCTTTTAATATCTAAAAGTACTGATGATGATTCTACACTGAATTGTTTTTGAAGTTCGTTTCGTACATTAAAATCTAGCATTTTTATACTCCTTTATAAAAATTCAAGTACTATCCTAAAGTATTTTGAGGTTTTATCTAGAGACAAGGTGACACTCTAGTTAGGACGTATTAATATCCATTACTTATGTTTGATTTTGACGCTAAAAAAATTTCATGGTGCCAAACAGGCCTTAGTACGAATGGACATTTTCAGATCAAAATGGCCCTGCCAAGTTTTGTAAAAGAACTTGCTTCTGACTTGAAACTTGAAGAACTTGATGAACTTATGAAAACTTATACTAATGAGGATGGTATAATTTTTCGCTTCTTAAAGAACTTTGCAAAGTTTACTGATATTGAATTTATTGTTTCACATAGATCAGCAAATAATCCTTATGAAGAAGATGGTATATGGCATGATGATGGCTCTAGATATCTCGCTTACTCTTTAAGTTTAACCACACAAAAGGTTCAAGGAGGAGATTTTTTACTAAGAAAGAAAGGAGCAGATAATTATTTAACCTTACCAACTCCGAGCTTTGGCACATTCACTGTATTTCAAACAGGGCATAATGGTTTTGAGCATAAAGTAACTAAAGTAACTCTAGGAGAAAGAATCATTAGTGCAGGTTGGTGCAGTTAAGACTCTATAATTTCTTCAGCTTGATAAATAAAGTCCACAGTTCTTAGACCTGCTTCTTGAGCAATTTCCACTGCAGCTTCAAAATCCATACCTTTCTTTGTCACTAGATAAGTAATTAGCCATCCGGCAACTCTATTTCCACTAGCACAATGAACAAAGCATACTTCATCAGGGTTTATCTTATCATTAATATCTGATGCAGCCTCTTTATCTAGGCCTGCAATTCCCATGGCCGGTATATGATAGTATTCAATATTGTTTTGATTACAAAACTCTTCATCTCCGGTGTTATCTGATTCACCAATAGATCTAAGATTAAAAACTTGCTTAATGCCTTCCTTATTTAATACTTCAAGAGTTACTGCAGAAGGAGCTCCTCCTAAAAATAAATTCTCATAACGCCATAAAAAATTAATTCCTGGTACATCTAAAATTCTTTTAACTGACATATATCTCCTTAATTAAATTTACTTATTGCAGCCACGATTGCTTCTGCATCAACACCATACATTTTATACAGCTCAGAGGCTTTATAAGCAGAACGACCAAACTTTTCATTCACACCTAAAGCTTGTAGCTGAAAATCTACGTTATTTATTTTTAACTTATGAACCAACATTGCACCAAACCCTAATTGTATCTGATGATCTTCGACTGTAAGTAATTTATTTTTATTCTTGCCCAAAATATCTTTGTAAAATTCAGTATCAATACTATTTAATGAAGAATGATTTATCACTGTATAATCATGGCCTTGAGCTGCTAATTTCTCTGCGGCAGTTAAGGCCTGAAATAATGTTGCACCAAATGAACAAATGACTCCGTCTTTTCCCTCTCTCACAACAGATGCTTGCCCAATCTTATTAGAATTTCCCTCTAAGCTTTTTGGAAAATTCTCTCTACCGACAAAGAAAATATGTGAACTAGCTACTTCATTTTTTTCTTTTTTATCTCTTATATCTTTAAGTGCTTGATACATTAAAGCTTCTCCTTCTTCCGATGTAGCAACACAATAAGTTTTTACATTTGGAATTGAACTTATAGCACTTATATAAGTTAAAGACTGATGACTTGCACCGTCTGCAGCATCTTGAAAACCAATATGAGAAAAAATAGCAACTATCGGACACTCAGACAATGATGCCATTACTAACGGAAGATTTCCTTTTGTTACACCAAACGCAGCAAATGTATCAACGATCGGTACTAATCCTTGTTTACTCAGTCCTGCAGCGATACTAACCATATTAGATTCTGCGATTCCTATATCAATATAGCGATCTGGAAATTCAGTTTGAAAAGCTTTAATACCTGTTGAGCCTTGAAGATCACTAGATATTGAATAAACAGGGACGCCCTCCTTATAGGCCTTAATAGCTCCTCTTGCCAGCCCAGCTTGAGCTTTTTCCCTTGGAATATCCGAGGCTTTGGTTATTTCAGGCTTATGTGCCAGTTCCGCTAACCAAGACTCAAACTCATTAGGTATCTCACCCAATAATTCTTCAATAAAAACCTTTAAGTCAGGAGAATAGGCGGATAAAGGATAACCATGTCCACCACTTGCTGACTTTTCTGTCGCTGCTATTGCCTTACCTTTAACAGTTTTGGCCCAGACAAAAACGGGACGAGACTTTTGAGAAAGCTCAATTGCTTTAGATAATACTTCATAGCATTGTGTGAGGTCATGTCCATCTTCAAGAACTAGTTCTTCCCAGCCTAACTCTTTTAATCCGGCCAAAGTTCCTTCCATACTAAAGCTATCTTCAGAAATTCTTCCTGATAATTTTGTATTATTATCTGAAACTATCATCACAAAAGGATTCATTTTTTCTTTGATTCTCAATCCAGCAATTGAAGCAAAAGCCTCTTTTGCCTCGCCTTCCATACAAGCACCATCACTTATTGTTACGATTGTTGTTCTAGATAAATTATTAATTTTATCCGCAATTGATAAACCTTGGGCCTGTCCAAGAGACGAGCCTAACGGCCCATTACTAAGTAACACACCTTCTGGATACAAATGAGACTCTCCATGACCTGTAAGGTTAGAATCAATTGATCGGAAACCTTTTAAGGATTCAAGTGTTAAATCTCCATAGCCCAAAATTGCTCTTAGAGCGTAAATTCCATTCTCCGCATGGCCTATATCATTCACAAAATTATAATTTTCAAACCATTTTTCATGCTTAAACATTATTGAATGTAGAGCACAATTAATTTCTACCATTGCAGAAGGGCCACCCCAGTGACATGCTGCGCCTCCATTTACCGCTGCTTGATTCATCATCGCTAGCAATGATCTAACATAAGCGGGATGGGCCATTTCAATTGTCTTTCCGTCGTTAGATTTTACAGAAACAGAATATAACGGTTTTGATTGAGGTGCATTGCACAATCTTGTGTTAGACATTTAAATCTCCTTATTTACGTAAAAAATACCAGATGAAATTTAAAAACAACAGTTCATTTTTAATTTAATACTTGCATCTTTATAATGTTTTGCGTAGATTTGTGAGGCTTAAAATTGAAGTTTTGAAAAGGATATTATCATGGCACGTACATGTGATTTAACAGGAAAAAGAAGACAAGTTAACAATAAAGTTTCACACTCGAATATTAAAACAAAAACATTAAAACAAGTTAACTTACAAACTAAAAGAGTATTTGATCCAGAAACAGGAAGAACTGTAAAACTTAGACTTTCAGCAAAAGCGATCAAAACGCTTGATAAAGTTGGTTCTTTATCGAAGTTTTTAAGAAAATACGCTCATAAGTATCTATAATTTAGAAAATAATAGACAAATCTAATTGCTTCACTTTAACATTAGTTAAGGTTCAACTTAACAAGGATGTTATATGAAGCAATTAATTATTGTTACAGCGCTCTGCTACTGCGCCATAGCACTACCTGCGACCGACGAGGTCAAAATCTTACAAGACAATATTAATACTGTTTGGACAGCACTCGCTGCTTTTATGGTATTTTTCATGCAAGCAGGGTTTGCCCTAGTTGAAGTTGGACTCACCCGAGCAAAGAACTCCATAAATATTATCATGAAAAACTTAATGGATTTTAGCATTGGAAGTTTATTATTTTTCTTTATTGGATTTGGACTTATGTTTGGCCAAACCAACGGATTATTTGGAACGACTGACTTTTTCTTAAGTGGAATCACAGGAGATTCTTGGAGTTACACATTTATTATATTTCAAACTGTGTTTGCAGCTACTGCGGCAACAATTGTTTCTGGAGCAATGGCCGAAAGAACTAAGTTTAGTAGTTATTTAGTTTATTCAGTCTTTATCACCGCTATTATATATCCTATCTCTGGCTCTTGGGCCTGGGGAAGTCTATTTAATGGAAGCGGATGGTTAGAAAATTTATCAACTGGAGCATTTATTGATTTTGCAGGATCTACAGTTGTTCACTCTTTAGGTGGATGGCTTGCTCTAACAGGAGCAATTGTAATAGGAGCAAGAAAAGGAAAGTACGGCCCTAATGGTCTTGTTCGAGCAATTCCAGGACATAATATACCAATGGCGGCCCTTGGAGTTTTTATTTTATGGTTTGCATGGTTTGGCTTTAATGCTGGATCAACTACTGTTGGAGATGGTTCTATTGGAAGAATTGCATTTATAACAAATATCTCGGCCGTTGCTAGTGCTGTAACTGCAATGTTTTTATCTTGGATTTTATTTAAAAAACCTGATGTTTCAATGAGCTTAAACGGTGCACTTGCAGGACTTGTTGCGATCACAGCAGGTTGCGCTAACCTTACTTGGTGTGGATCATTAATAACAGGTATTGTGGCCGGTATACTTGTAACTTTTTCTATTATTTTTATCGACTCAAAACTTCGAATCGATGACCCAGTAGGTGCTATTTCAGTTCACGGAGTTTGCGGCGCTTGGGGAACAATTGCGGTCGGCCTTTTTGGTTCGGAAAAAAACCTTGGTATAGCAGAACTTAACTCCGGCCTTTTCTACGGCGGTGGAATAAATCAATTACTAAGCCAACTTATTGGTGTTGTCAGCTATTTAGGATGGGGTCTTCTGACAGGTTTTATTTTATTTAGCATCATTAAAAAATTAATAGGTCTTCGTGTAAATCGTGATGAAGAATATATCGGTCTTGATATCGAAGAGCACGGCCTAGAAGCATATTTTCAATCACGATAATAAGGAGTCAACTATGAAAATGATAGTGGCAGTTATAAAACCAGAAAATTTTAATCAAGTTAAGCGGTGCTTATACCACCACAAAATTTATCGCTTTATGGTAACTGATTGTTATGGGCATTCAGATGAAGAAGGCGTCATAGAAAGTTACAGAGGCGTTCCTATGGAAGTAGACCTAGTAAAAAAAGTTAGAATTCAAATTGCTGTTAATGATGGCTTTGTTGACACTGCTGTTAAAGCGATTTTGGAAGGGGGAAAATCTGGAGATGCCGGAGATGGTAAAATCTTTGTTTATCCACTTGATCAATGTTATCGAATTTCAACAGGAGAAGAAGGATCAGACGCTATTGGTGGCGAGATATAAAAAAGAAGGGGAGCTTTCAAACTCCCCTTTTTTTATTAATAAATAACTTCTACTTGATCAATTAAAAATCCCCAGCGAGCAACAGAAACATCCGATTCAAACTTTACTGTTACTGTATCACCTTGAATATAGTCTGATGAAAAATTCTCTTTATTTCCTGTTAAGGCTTCAACTTCATTACCTTCGCCGTCAAGAATTCTTAGATAATCATAACCAGATTCTAAATCTAGCTTTTGAATTTTAACCCTGATATATCTTGCTCCAGCTACTGTGTAAGACTTTTCTACTTCCTGCTTATGCAGATAAGGATGCTCTGATTCAAACAAATCTACTGATTGAACTTGCCAGTCACTTTCATTAGGTCTTTGAGGTCTTGGCATTACTGTATTATTTAAAAAGTTATAAGCTTCTGCCCTAGCACCACTAGTAAGTTTTCTTCCATAAGAATTATTATAAACACCTGAACTCTCCAAAGCTTCTTTGACATCTCTTGGTTCAGTCTTCCCATGTAAAGCAAGATATAATCCAACCATACCTGAAACATGCGGCGTGGCCATCGATGTTCCTGAGTAAACTTGATACTCATTGCCGGGTGTAGTTGATAAAATATTTCTACCTGGAGCTGCAATATGTACAGTATCAGAGCCGTAACAAGAAAAACTTGCAAGGCCATCATTATAATTATTTGCTGCTACTGAAATAACATTACTTGCTTCATAATTTGATGGGTAATGTGGAGTAACATCATTATCTGCTGCTGAGTTTCCAGCTGCTGCGACAAATACAATTCCAGCATCTTCAGCTCTAGAAATTGCATCATAAAGAGCAAGATTGAATCCTCCTCCTCCCCATGAGTTACTCATAATATCAACACCTACTTTAGTTGCGTAATCAATTGCTTGAACTGCTGCCTCTAAAGTACCAGAACCATTATCACCTAAAAACTTTACAGCAACAATTTGAGCATGGGCCATAACACCCTTTACTCCGATACCATTATCATGAACACCTGCAATTGTTCCCGAACAATGTGTTCCATGGCCATTTCCATCCATTGGATCAGAATCATTATTGGCAAAGTCGTAACCATAAATATCATCAACATAACCATTTCCATCATCATCAACACCATCAGCACCATTTTTTTCTGCTTGATTAACCCACATATTCTGTCTTAAATCTTCATGGTTATAATCAACACCAGTATCGATCACTGCAATTTTTATACCCTGACTTCCCTTAGTTAATCTCCATGCCTCAAGTGCGTTAATATCTGATCCAGCAACTCCTGTTGGTGAAGAATTACCTCGACTTGAAGCAGGCTCATTAGTACCTGTATTTTTTAATCCCCATAATTTGCTAAATAATGGATCTCCACTTGTCTTTATTTCAGAAGTGTATTTTTTCCCTCGTTCAATTTCTTGTGTGTGAAGAATATAATTTGGCTCCATATACTCAATTAGCTTTTGATCAATTTTTTTAGCTTTTATAAACGACATTGGGTCATCATTTGTTTGAATAATTGCAAAGGTACCAAAATCAGTATTGAATGATCTAAGAACTTTGAAATCTATAATGTCTTCTACTTGAACTCCATTAGCTAATTTTACCAAAACCTCTCCTTGAACATACTTAGAAAAAGGTGTTTGCTTAGCAAAAGAGACTTTAAAAGTTAATAATGCGAGCAGTGTAATCACTAGGGATTTAGTCATGAATTCTCCTTGAAAAGAAAGTTTAAAATCTGCGTATTATTATTCTAATCTCAAACTTAAAAAAAGTAGCTTGGGAAAATTATTCGATAACAGTAGAAATTATTGGCAAAATGTATGAAAATACTGTTATGAGCGCAAATATAAAAAATAAAAGTAATCACCCCGTAGAAATCAAAAAAATTGGAATTGATATCTGGACATTACGGTCAGAAATTGAGTCCGCTATTGAAAAGAAAATTCAACAAGGAAATGAATCAGATATCTCTGATATAAAAAACTTCTATGAAGCCATTACAGATACCTCATTAGAGAGTTTAGAAGTTCAAGTTCCAAATGAGTCCATAGAAGAGACTTCCAATAACGAAGAAGAGGAAGCAACTAAGGAAAAATTCCAACGTGTATTTCCAAGTAAGAAAATATCAGGCCATTCATTCTTAGCAGATATCAATATGGAAGGTATTTTATTTTTTTCTATGCAGAAATTCACACACGGACAAAGTGTTATTATTAACTTTAATATACCCAAAGATTTTAGCGTATCTGCTCAAGTAATTAAGAGTGTTGACATAGCAAGTACTAGTCGTATTATCAGTGAAACAAAACCCAGATACCGAATACTTGCAAAGTTTGTATACTATTTTGAAAATGAAAAAGACCAACTAAGATCATTTCTTCAGTCTATTGAACCCACAAGGCCTGAGCCTATTCAAAAGGTAAATAAAGAATCACAAGACATGTCACAAAACGATCTTCCAGATGATGATGAATTTGGGGATTTAGACCTATAGATGTATTTAAGTAAATCGCGATACTCTTATTCAACGTTAATTACTACATTTCTTTTTTTAGCACTTTTGCTTTTTGCTTTTTACGTGGAATTCTTTTACAGTAAAGTTGATACCAGTAGTAAAAATAGTTTCTTCACTTCCCCTATTGATAATAATATACTAAGCAGAATTTCTACAATTAAAATTAAGAATCGTGTCGGTAGCTTTCTACTTACCCAAAATAAAAATGAATGGTTATTAGAAGAACCTAAAAAAATCCCTGCCAATAAAATTATTATTGATCAAGTTATTAATACTTTAAAAGGTCTTAGCACTAAGACATTACACTCCAAAGACCCTATCAACTTACAAAGCTTTGCACTGAATAAACCTTTAGTTGAGATCCATATAATAACGAAGCTCGAAGAGTCTTTAATTTTAAAGCTGGGACTGATTAATCCTGTGACAGAAAATACTTTCATGTTAGTTAATGATCAAAATCTTATCTACGAAATCAGTAAGCTAAATTTTCCTTTGGAACAACTCGAATTATCTAGTATCATTGACACTAGAGTTTTTAATGTCGAGCTTGATACTATTAGTGAGTTTTCTGTCTTCCATTATGAGCAACAAGATCCTAGGAATAAACTCACCAAAACAACTGATGGATGGACGAGTAAAAGATATAGGCATATTAATGACAAGAAAACTGAACAGAAAATTCAAAGTATCTTAAGTATTCAACCACATATTATTATTGATGGTAGTGATGAAGAGACAACTAATTATATTGAAAACTATTTAAAGAACCCTAGATATAGGGTTCAAATTCAACTTAAGGATGGAACGAATATTACCTATAAAATATCTTCTATTATACGCTCAATCGAATCTTTAAAAATTGAAAATAAGAATTATTTTATTATCGAAGCAAGTAATAGGCCCTATCCATTTATAGT
>CATLVU010000051.1 GCA_950061135.1 uncultured Oligoflexia bacterium | reverse complement strand
AAAAAGGTTTTTTGGCATTGTCAGACAGTATCAAGAAAGACAAAGAGTTAAAGCAGTTATTAGAGTCAGGAGTTATTAAATCAATCTTTGATAAAAGAGTGAAAAAGCTAAAAAGCAAGCAGCAAAAATATTTTCAAAATGTTTTTCAGTCACTTTTTAATCATTCAATGGAGAAGATTCTCAAGCGAGCGAATATAACTGTTGAAGGGCGAAGTTTTGATATAACAGATATCAATAATTTAACAATCGAAGATATTCAACGAGTTGAGCAGATTAAAGATGTTGAAAAAATTGTTGAGGAGGAGTGGAAAAGTAATAAACAGAAAATTTTAGCTGAAGCAAAAGGCGGGGTAAAAGATTCGTTTATTCGTCCATCGCTAAGTATTCTTAGAAACTCTGCTGCAACAGCGAGAGTTCAATCTACAAATAAGCATGGCAAGAACCCTCTTCGGATGGCCCAAGCGGTACGTTACATGATCGCAAAAAACCTTGTAGATAAACCAATGGAGTTGATGTTTATGTTTATTGGATTATCTGCGATCCAAGCCTCTGGTTTAGGTCAAGATTTAATTCGTCCAATTCAAGATGCTATGTTTAGTGAAAACTCTTGGTTCCATCTTTCTCGTTTTTCATTTTTGAATGGATTTTTAGTAGGGGTGGTAACCGGTGTTATGGCCGACGTTTGGTACAAACTTCAAGTTGGAGAAAATATAAAGAGCGATATTGGAGAGGTCCCTTCAAAACTAGATGCTAAAAAAAGTTATTTTAGGTGGTATATGAAAATGACTAGCGACAGTTCAAATACGTGGTGGAAAAACCAAAAACATTACGTGAAATTGATTTATGCCAATATGCCTGCAGCATTAGTTACTTTTATGACGTTTAACTTTGTTACTCTTGGACGATTTGATGTGGATTCTTATTTGATAGGTTATTTGGCGGCATACTTATTACCGACAAGTGGTTTCAATTATAAACTGGAAAATGGCTTTGAGTTAGCATCAGGTTATTTTTATAAGGATATACCAGAAAAGTTTCGTTCTCATCCAAAAGTGCAAGAGTTTGTTGGTAATCTTACTCATAAAAAGCGTCTAGGCTTTAATATGCTTTATACAACTTATGAAAATATTCTTGGAATGCTCATCTTTACTGTAAACTCAATGGAAACAGAAAAACTAGGGACAAGATCTTTGACTCGTTCGCTTTTTGGTGGTTGGACTGTAACAGAGAAAATAGCGGAGAGCTCTGAGAAACTTCAAAATTATTTACATGGTAGTTCTATTCCAGGTAAAGAAGGATTAGCAAAGGTCGTTGATGTTCTTTGTAAACCGATTACAAACAACTTCACAGACTGGTCTAAGTTTAAACCAAGGGATTAGAGTCAGAGTCACGAGAATGATTGGGTAAAAGTGTTGAGAAAAAATGGTGGCCCGTCATGCCTGTATACGAAAATATCCTGTGGATATTTTTGGCACAGAGCTAGGAGCGTAAAAGGTGATTTATCACTTTTGGAGTGACTCTTAGACTGGAACTCGGACAGTATTGCTACCGGCGGATTTTGAATCTTCTGCAGCTACCTTTTGAAGTTTTACACGACATAACTCATTGAAAATAATGGGGAATTTGACTTTTTTGCAAATTGGATATACGATTTCCAATATGCAAAAAAAGATACCAAGAAGAATTAAAAAGAAAGTTCTTAAAAGATTAGAACATAACCCTGTTGTGGCCTTATTAGGCGCCCGGCAAGTGGGTAAATCAACTTTGGCTCGAGAGATTCTTGAAGAATATCCTCAATCTGTTTTTATAGACCTTGAAAAACCAGCACAACGAAGACAAGTTGAAAAAGACGTTGAACTCTTCTTGCAAGAAAACAAAGGTAAGCTGATTTGCTTTGATGAAATTCAATTACTTCCTGAAATCTTTAGGACTTTAAGAGGTTATATAGATGATGCAGGAACAAACGCACAGTTTTTGATTTTAGGTTCGGCCTCAAGAGATTTAATTCAACAAAGTAGCGAAACATTGGCCGGGAGAATAGCTTATATTGAAATAACACCTTTTGATTTACTTGAGATTTGCGATGAAGGATATAACTCAAGAGAACATTGGTTTAAAGGTGGCTATCCAAACACTTTGCTTCAAAGTGATTTAGAAGAATCAATTGAGTGGAGAGAGGATTATATTAGGACATTTCTTGAAAGAGATTTACCTCAGTTAGGATTTAATATTCCGGCAACAACATTGGATCGTTTTTGGAGAATGCTAGCGCATTGTCATGGACAACTCGTAAATTATTCAACACTTGGAAAATCTCTAGATGTTACTCACCATACTATAAAATCATACATCGATATTTTGGAAGAAACTTTTGTTGTTAGGTCATTAAAGCCATTTTTTACTAACGAGGGGAAGCGACTCGTTAAGAGTCCTAAAATTTATATTAGGGATTCGGGTTTACTTCATGCCTTGTTAAATATAGATGATTTTAATTCGCTTCTTGGACACCCTGTAGTAGGGAACTCTTTTGAGTCCTATGTAATTGAAAATATAGTTAGTATTTTTCCTCGTTGGGATGCCTATTTTTACAGAGATTCTACTGGCAACGAGGTGGATTTAGTTCTTGAAAAAGGACTTAAGAAAATTGCGATTGAAATCAAATCTTCAACAGCTCCAAAAATTGAAAAAGGCTTTTGGAATTCCATGAAGTTTTTAAAACCAGATGAGATGTGGTGTATCGCTCAAGTTGATTCAAAATATCCTGGTGGTGATGGGTTGTGGATAACAAATTTAGAGTTATTTCTAAAGGAAAAACTAAATGAAATGTAAACCAGGGTTTCATCATGTCAAAAAACATCAACGAATTAGTAAAAATGGTACAAAACATATTGTTGAAGAACATTGTCGAAAAAATCCAAAATCGAAAGAGAAATTTCTCTATAGATCAAATTTAAATTTTATTTATGAAGAACTTAAAAGCAATTATAAATATAAAAATTTGAACCGAATAAAAGATTACCCCCAGGATAAGGGGCAATATGATGAGCTTATTCAGTTTTGGGTAAATTACTGGAAGGATCAAAATCTAATTAAAGATGACATAGATCCCTTGTTAGTTAAAGCAATAATAGCTTGTGAATCTAGTTTCAGGGAAAATGTAATAACTGAGATGCCAGGAAGCTCAGCGACAGGTCTAATGCAAATTCTTGTTTCGACGATGAAAATTCTAGCAGGAAAAACGAGTAAAGAAGTTCGAAAGTTTAATATTGATATTTCTCAAGATGAAGCTAAGGAAGCAAATTCAAATATTGCAGCTGGTACACGTTGGCTGATTTTTAAAATTACTACATCTCCTTGGAAAAACAAGAAAACTAAGAATGACAGAATGTATGGTGGAGTGAAGTATTATCATTCATGGAATGGGGATGGAGAAGTTTATGCTGATAAAGTATTTAAGATTTACAATGGCTCAAAATAATATATTAATAATCATTTTAATGTCTATACTTCATTCTTGTACCCATAAAAAAAGCAAGGCTCGGGATGGACTGCGTGATAATGTCCCTGCTGATTACTTTACTAAAACTCATTATGCAACATGTACACCTAACTCAAAACCTGAGAAATACAAGGTTGGTGATTTACCATGTACGCGCAATGAAATTGTTATTAGTTCAATTGAAAAATTAGTTATAAAGTTTATTGTCACAAATAAAAACTCTGAAGATCCATATGAATATGGTTATAAAGAGCTTCAAAGATATTTAAATGGGAAAGTAGTAGAAAAAATAAAGCTACGTAGAGATGGAGAACCTGTTTGGAGTTTTGCTCCTTTTGTGAGAGTTAGAAAGCAAACTTACTTGGCTGATTTGGATAACGATGGGTATTTAGAATTTGCAGTTTTTCCTTTTAGCCCTGGTAGTGCAATTTGGGGAACTGTAAGAATATTTAGTTTGAAAGAGAAAATTGAATTCTGGGGAGAGGGGCGTTATCAATTTGAAGGGGATACCTTTGTTCAACTTGGATGTATGAGATGTTCAAAGTTTAGTCCTGAAGAATGTAAAAAGTGTTATTAAGCTGTATGTGTTCTGTGTATATGTGTAAGACTCCCGAATATCTCTTTTACACATAAGCACATGGAACATAAATGTTAGTGCTAATATATAAAAAATAAGTGTTCCACCATTAAGGGATTAGAGTCCGAATTTTCATGATTTCAATTTTAAAATGGTGGCCCGGGCGAGACTTGAACTCGCACAGTATTGCTACCGGCGGATTTTGAATCCGCTGTGTCTACCATTCCACCACCGGGCCATATTGTTTGTAGGCATTAATATTAGAGGGAATATACTTTTTTGGCAATGAAAAGATAGTACTAGTATTTTAGTAACTTAAGGGTTTCGTCTATTTTGAAGCGATTAAAATCATCTCCGAGGTGTTTTTTTAAAAGGCGATTATCAATCAGGCAAGAAAACTTAAGATAATCAATTAGATACTCAGGGATATCGAGGTTTGAAAACTTAAGAACTTTATTAAAGAGACTTGCCATTGTAACAGGAAAAGGAACACCTTTATGGCCTGTTAGGTTAAGTGCTTCCCCTAGCGAGATGAAGTCATCAGGTGCGACATTATAAATACCAGTTGGAAGTTCATCAATTGACCGATAGAGAACTTTGGCCATATCAAACTCGTGAATAAATTGAAAAATAGGATTAAAGTCTATTGGTTTTATAGCAAATCGACTTTGCAAATATTGAGTCATTGTGTTTGAGATTTGGGTTCCTACAATATTACACGGACGCAAAATTACGCTATTAATGCTGTTTTGGTGTTTCCACATCCAAGTTGAACATATTTGATCCATTTCGACTACGTCACGAAGCTCGGGATAATTAAGTGAAGCTCGAAGAGGGGCATCCTCAGTCAGAAAAATACTATTATCACTATAGGCACCATAAACATGAAAAGTACTTAGAACAATAACTTTTTTTACATTAAATCTAAGACAGAGATCTAGGATTCGATTGGTTCCCATGACGTTAAGTTCAAGTCTTTTGGTTAGGTCTTTATAAAACTGAGTAATATGTGAAACTCTTGCTAGGTGATAGACTGTATCAAATTGATGTTCTCTAAAAAGCGCTTCAAAGTTTCCTCTTGAATATCTCATTCTTATTGCTGATAAATTATCTAACGCTTCAACTTTATTCACTCTTCTTGAATCGACACCTATAATTTTCCATTCAGGATGATTTTGAGAAATTAACTTTGCCAAAATTTGGGCCAGTCCACCAGATATTCCGATAATTAAAATCTTTTTTGTATTATCCATGTTTATTTTCAATCTTTGTTTTCATTGAAGGTAGGAGTCCCATCCATTTTCGTCGAGACTTTAGGCCTATATTGATATTGGCTTTAATTTGTTTTTCTATTTTATATATATGTTTTCTTATTTCTTCATTTGTTGCAGTTTCAAAAGATAGATCTTTAGGAAGTTGATATGGTTTTCCAATATAAATATCTACAGGAGAAGGCAAAGGGATCAGGTTCGCTGATAGAGGTAACGCTGGTATACCTAAAGCTTTCGCAAGTGGTTTGGCATGATAAACAAAAGGAAACATTTCTTCAGCGCCAATAATTGAAATAGGAAGAATTGGTGTTTTCGTTTGCAATGCAATTCTAAAGAATCCATTACTGAATGTTTGTAATTTATAATAATCGGGAGTGCTTTTACTTATGCCTCTAACTCCTTCGGGAAAAACAGAAATAGATTCACCTTTTTCAAGGAGCCATTTGCAATTTTCTCTATCTCCTAAAATTGATCCAGAACGAGCTGCAAGTGAACCAAGAAAAGGAAACCCAGCTAAAAATCGTTCAACCATTCCATGAATCACTCGTGGATTATTTGGAAATTCATAGGCCATAGCAATAGTTAGTAAAAAACCGTCAATTGGTATTTGTCCCGTATGATTCGAGCATAAAATATAGGGTGTGTCTTTTACGTTTTCTAATCCAAAAACGCGAACTTTAAAATATTTTCTATAAAGTGGTAATGCTATCGTTAATAATTGTTCAATCAAATCAAGGTCAAAACCCCAAGGATCTTTGTAGTCAGCGTATTTTTTGCGTAGAGATGCGATAACCTTTTGCTTTTGTTTAAGGTCTTTATCACTCAGTCTCGGGTCTATTTGGTCAAGTATATATTTTAAATCCATGATCTTTTTTTATTTAAATTGGAATCTATCACTTAATTATGTATACTTTTGTTCGAAAAAGAAAGGGAGGTAGACAATGTCTTCTGAAAATACTGATTGGAAACTAAAAATTAATGGTCTTTTGCAAACTTGCCAAAATGAGCTTAAAAAAACAACTCTAATTGGTAAGAAGATGCTCTCTGCAACTCAGGCCAATGCAAAACTTCATGAAAATTATGAGGAAATTGGAAGACTCGTTCGAAAAGAAATCCTTGCAGGAACTCTTAAAGTTGAAAACGAAAAATTAGACCAGCTGCTTGAAGAGATTAAAAGCTTAGAGTCGCAATTGGAAGGTTTCGAACAAGACGTTCAGGAAATTAAAAAGAATCAATAGTTTTAAGTAAGTAATTTACCAAAGATAGATTAAGAGCTTCCAGATTATCTTTTTTCTCAGCAGATACGAAAAACATTTGTTTTACAGACTTAAATTCTTTGAAAAGCTGAGGTTTAAGCTTATTTAGCGCGGATCTTTCTTTTTGCTTTTTCAGTTTATCAATTTTATTAAAAGCTAAATATACTTCAACATTATTAGCATTAAGATAAGAATAAAATTGTTGGTCGCTAGCTTGATTGGGGTGTCTTGCATCTTGAATATTAACAATTAATGTTCTGTCATTTAGATATCTAAAAAAAGTATCCATTAACATATTCCAGTTTTTAAGCATTGCTCTTGAAACCTTTGCATGTCCGTAACCTGGAAGATCGTACAAATAGAATTTTTTTTCAGAGTCAAATTTTTCAAGCGTGAACTCAAATACATTGATTTGTTGAGTTCGTCCTGGAGTCTTGGAAGTCTTAGCAGTTTTCTGGCCAAATAAAGAGTTAATCAAAGAGGATTTTCCTACGTTTGATCGACCGACAAAGGCTATGCCTATGCTATCCGGTTTATTATCCATCCAATCAAATAGCTTCTCTGGTTGATCAAAGCCTCTGATAAATGTTGCACTGCCTTTTTTTATTGTAATATCTTTCATTGGTATAGAACTTAAACCAGAAAACACACCTTCTGCCAATCTCGATTGTTATAAATACTCAAAAATTCGTGAATTTATCTTGGCCCAAGTTTTGCTCTTAAGAGTTTTTTTAAAGGAGAAAAACAATGTTAAAAGAAATGCCATTTATTTCAGAAAATCTTAATCAAAACGGTTTAAAAGAGGGAGACTTTATCTCGTTTAGGCCATTTTTATCAAAGTCTAAAGAAATTTGTTTAAATCGCACTTGTATCGACTTTGTTACTGAAGATGTTCTAGAGCAAGAAACAGATGTGAAGTTTGCTAAAGTTTTAGATAGTGTGGGAGGAGAGTCCTTATTTTTGAGAATAGAAGTATTAAAAACAATGGGGCAAAAAGGACACGAGTTTGATCGATATTTTGTTAAGGCCTTAAAAGGTGGCCCCTTTGTTTTAAATGGTAACCTTGTTTTTTCTTCATTTTTAGAGAGAGGAGATTGTCTTGAGATAGGCCATAATAAGCTTGAATTTAAAAAGAATATAAGATCACTTAATATGAGCTCTCAAAAAAAATTAATTCAAGAAAACTTAAAAGCAATAAAATCGCCGTTATCAATTTTAGTTGAAGGAGAGACAGGGACCGGTAAAACTTCTCTTGCAAAACAAATTCATGAAACTTCTGCAAGATTTGGTAAATTTGTACATTTGAATCTGGCAGCATTTTCTCCAAACCTTTTAGAATCAGAACTTTTTGGACATTCCAAAGGAGCATTTACAGGGGCAACGGCTGATAAGAAAGGAGCAATTGAAGAAGCAAAGTACGGAACTCTTTTTATAGATGAAATCGACTCTCTTCCTCTGGAAATTCAATTAAAGTTATTATTATTTTTAGATGATCATATTGTAAGACCTGTAGGTAGTAATAAGTCTATACAGGTTGATGTTCGTTTAATTTTTTCGAGTGGAAAACCTTTGGAAGATTTAGTATGCCAAGGAAAAATGAGAAAAGATTTTTTCTTTAGAATTACTACGGGAGTAGGTTTTAAATTGCCTTCTTTGAGAGATGATACCTCGTTAATAAGAAGTTTTTGTCAGTATTATGGAGTGAACCATCAAGTCTCAATTCATCATAAATTAATTGAGTTTTATGAAACTATGCCTTGGCCTGGTAATTATAGACAACTTAAATCTCATTTAGATTTAAAATGCGTGATTTCGAAGTCTACTAAATTAATATTTGATCAAACTGACGAGAGTTTAATAAAAAGTAGTTCTTCTTTGACAAATATAGACCAAGACTTCAAAGAGGATGAAAGCTTAGAGCTTAACAAGCTTAACTATGTGAGAGCTATGTATTTTAAATACAACCAAGATTATAAAAAAACTGCCACTGCGCTTAAGGTCTCTGAGAAATCAGTTAGGCGCTATATAAAGGATTTGACTGCTTAGTTTCTAGGAACCAACAATAAAGATAATATGAACATCTTCTATATGTCCTTCGACATTCTGCTCTTTTAGAAAGTTATTTAACTCAATGGTAATTTTTTCTTTCAATACCTGTTTTCCTTCTTCTTTCAAAGGGAAGGAGGAAATAACAGGTTCGACTGTTGTAAAGAAATAATCTTTAAGCTTGTACTCGTAATTAGTGAGAAATTTCTTCGTAAAACGATTAGATGTTTTGATACTAAAGTCTATGGTGATTGTTTTAACTTCACTCACGCTTTCAACAAAAACAGGAATCTTAATATTAAAAACTTTAAAGGTTTGTTTTTTTAAGTTTCTGTACTCAGGTCTTTCTAGATATTCAACAGCACTTGCTGGTGAACGTGTTATAAATTCGTCTTTATAAATATTTGAGCTTGATTGGTATAAAGCAAGTGTACCAAAACCAAAAAGGATAATAAAAAGTATACTAATACCAAATTGTTGACTCGAGATTTTGTTAAAGCGTTGTTGAAGCTTAGTGAAAATGCTCTTTAAATAATTAATGACTGGGATAGCAAAATTTTTTAAAGGAGTACTTTTCAGTAAGATTGCAAACTCATTTGCTTTCCTTTGTAATGGGAAGCTAGTCATTTTTTGTTTGAAGTAAGTAATCTTTTTTACTGCAATATTATCTTTAGGTGAAAAGTTTTTAGCTTTATTAATATAGAAAAAAAACTTTTGTTTTAGCTTACTAAAAAATATCTGCATTTTTTGATGGTACAGTTTTATCTTGGTAGGGCATGATCTTTGCGCCCAGTTTTTTATAAAACCGATCAAGATGATTAATAATTTATTTAGCTTTTCTTCTAGCTCAAATAGTTTTTTCATAATTATTACCTAGTGATTTAATCGGACAATCTGAGTAAAAACTTGAGTTTTTTGCTTTGAAAAGGCGTAAATTTCCACCATCTATGGCGAAGCTAAGCTCATTCTCCTTTAAAAACGATAAGATTTATAGAGAGGAGCTCTTATGAAAACAGTAACTTACATATTAATTGGTCTAAATTTTATTAGCTGTGCCCTTTTTGAGCATAGAGATTATTCAGAAATGATGCTTGCACAGCAATATAATGAGCCTATGTTTTCTGCAAACGATGATTTTCAGACAGTAAATGGGGATACAGGCATAAATTATAGAACTTATGATGAGTTAGTTAGTCGTGCGCCAGCAACTAAGCAGCAAAAATATGCGAATCAATATGAGCAGAGTTTGTATGATGAATTGGCCTACTTAGAAACTAATTTAACTGAGCCAGAAAGAGACTTCTATGAGTTATACAAAAGTAGTCTGGGAGGGGTTTCAGAGAAGATTTATTTTTTAAGCTTAGCACCAAGGGAAAGGCGTGAGTTTCTGCGGTGGAATCAAATGCAAAGCAAAGGCAATGTTCGATATCAATCGATTTCAACAAGACAGGCTGCAAGATCAATCGCAGGTTACGATTCGCCATTAGGCCAAACTTCTGTAGGTCTTGGAATGTCGATGAGTGAAGTTCAAAACTTGTGGGGAAGTCCAAGCCTCAGAGAAACAGCTGGTGATCCTTCAGAAGCAAATGAGCGTTGGTTTTATCCAAGTAAGAATAAATATCTTTATTTTGAGCAAGGCTCGGTTGCAGGATGGAGCTCTAATTAACGAGCTGCGCATTTTTTGCATATTTTCAATGATAATTTAAATATTTCAAGGTAGACTAAGAGTTTAAATTTAGTAGTTAGGATCGTTTTATGGAGTACAACTTAGACTTTGAAAAGCCTATTTTTGATCTTGAAAATCAGATTAAAGAATTAGAAGACGCAAAAAATAAAAATGGCCTAGACATTTCAAAAGAAATTAGCGCCCTTCAAGCAAAAGTGGATGATCTTTTAAGAGATATCTATAAGAATTTAAAGCCATGGCAAAGAGTTCAAATTTCAAGGCATCCCAAAAGACCACATACAATTGATTATATTGAAGAATTGGTTTCGGATTTTCACGAAATCCATGGTGATAGAAGATTCGGAGATGATCCATCAATGATTACTGGTTTTGGATATATAGACGGTAAAAAAATTGCTGCTATTGGAATCGAAAAAGGAAGAAAAACTCAGGACAAGATAAAAAGAAACTTTGGAATGGCCCGTCCTGAAGGATACAGAAAAGCCCTAAGACTTATGCAACTTGCTAGTAGGTTTAATATTCCAGTGGTTACCTTTGTTGATACACCCGGAGCATATCCAGGGATAGGTGCAGAAGAGAGAGGCCAGGCCCAAGCTATTGCAGAAAACCTTGAAGAGATGTTTTCAATTAAAGTTCCTATAATTACTTTTGTTATTGGAGAGGGCGGTTCTGGTGGGGCCCTTGGTATAGCAATCGCAGATAAAGTTTATATGTTAGAAAATGCTGTGTATTCGGTTATTTCTCCTGAGTCTTGTGCATCGATTTTATGGGCTGATCCTAAGCAAGCGGAGTTTGCAGCAAATTCATTGCAACTAGATGCGAATAAGGCAATTTCATTAGAGATAATTGACGAAATTATACCTGAGCCGATTGGTGGTGCTCATCGAGATTATGAAAAAGTAATGACAAGTGTTAAATCTCAAATTGTTAAATCAATTAATGATTTATCAAAATTAAGTGAAGAACAATTAATTGAAAAGAGATATCAAAAATTTAGACAAATGGGTAATCAAACCATTAATAAATAGGTAAGCGAATGAAAGCACAATCAATGACAGGATTTTCCAAAGTAGAACTTGAAGACGAAGTCTATAGTTTAAATGTGGAAGTGAAGTCTGTGAATCATCGCTTTAAAGATATTCGATTTAAAATGGGAAATGTTTTTAATGCCCACGAAATTAATTTTAGAAAAAAACTAGAAAGTATTTTTAAACGTGGAAGCTTTGATATTTATATCGGTTATAATAAAAACCAGAATCAAGCTTTAAAACTAGACTTAGACTATACCAAGATCAATAGTTTTCTCGAGGACTTTACCTCTGAAACTAAAGCTACAATTACGGTTAATCCCAGTGATTTTTTAAGGGGAGACTTTTACAAAGAAGATGAGCAAAAAGAGGAAAATCTTACAAAACTAGCCTCAGAAGCTTTAGAGAAAGCCTTAATTTCTTTAAAAGAAAACAGAGAAGAAGAAGGGGCATGATTAGTTAAAGTTATGGAAGCCCATCTTTCAGAGTTTAAGAGACATTTTGAAACAGTAAGATCATTAAAAGGATCATATCAAGATAAAGTTAAGACAAAACTCTTTGATCGTTTTAAAAATGAATTAGGTTCTGATAGCAATATTGATGAGGGACGTTTTCAGCAAGAAGTAATTTATTTTTTAGAAAAATTAGATATTGATGAAGAGATTAATAGAATTGAAATTCATCTAAAAAAATTAACGGCGCTTTTAAGTAACGAAGAAGAGGTCGGAAGACAAATTGATTTCTTGATCCAAGAACTCAATAGAGAAACAAATACCATCGGCTCCAAGTCAGCTGAGAGTGAAATTTCGGAATCTGTTGTTCAGATGAAAGTTCAATTAGAAAAAATGCGAGAGCAAGGGTTAAATTTACAATAATATGAAGACAGGTAGAATAATAGTTATCGTCGCTCCGTCAGGAACAGGTAAGTCAACTTTAATTGAAAAACTACAGAGAGATCGTCCAAATATTCGCTGGTCTGTTTCTTGTACAACAAGACCTAAGCGTGAAGGCGAGGTTGATAGTGAGGATTATTTCTTTATCACTAAAGAAGAATTTATTCGAAGAAAAGATAATAATGAGTTTATAGAATGGGCGTTAGTTCATTCTAATTATTATGGAACATTAAAGAGTACAATTGATGAATCTGTTGAAAATGGACAGGTCGTATTATTAGATCTAGATGTTCAAGGATGCGATTCAGTGAAAAAGCTCTATGGTGCTGATGCACAGATTATTTTCATTGAACCTCCAAGTATTGAAGTTTTAGAGAAGAGATTACGTGATCGTGGGACAGAAACAAATGCAGTGATTGAAGAGCGTTTAAATAATGCTCGCTCTGAACTTAAACGCTCTAAAGATTATGACTACCGAGTTGTTAATGATGAATTTGAAAGAGCATATAAAGAATTAAAACGTGTAGTTGATGAAATTATCCTTGAGGAGAAAAATGTTTAATCCATTAGATTTTTCTCACGAAGCTGATTTAACAATTGAAGAACTATGCCGAAGAGTCAAAAATACGAACCCTGATGCGGATCTTGAGCTTCTAAAGAAAGCTTATGAGTTTGCAGAGCTTCATCATCGGCCGCAAAAAAGAAGTTCCGGTGAGCCATATATAATTCATCCATTAAATGTTGCTGCAACTTTAATCAAACTCAAAATGGATCTTGAAAGTATTGCAGGAGGACTTCTTCACGATGTTGTTGAAGACTGCGATGTTAGTGAAGAAGAAATTGAAAAAGAGTTTGGTGAAGAAATTAGAGATATCGTTGTAGGCTGTACTAAGATCTCCAAAATAAAATTTAAAACAAAAGAGGAAAGCCAAGCAGAGAACTTTCGAAAGATGGTTGTCGCAATGGCAAAGGACATAAGGGTCATCATTGTTAAGCTTGCAGATAGAATGCATAATATGCTTACTTTGCAATATGTCTCTAAAGAAAAACAAAATAAAAAAGCTCAAGAAACTTTAGATATTTATGTTCCTCTCGCAAGTAGACTAGGGATTAATTCTGTAAAAAGTGAGCTTGAAGATCTTTGTTTACGTTTTTTACATCCAGAGGTTTATTATCGTCTTGCTGAAAAAGTAGCGATGAAAAAATCTGAGCGTGAAAAGTATATTAAAGATGTTGTAAGAGAGATTACAGAAAAACTTTCAGAATATTCTATGAAAGGAGATGTTTCAGGAAGGTCAAAACACTTTTTTTCGATTTATAAAAAAATGGAAAACAGAGGCGTGGATTTTGATCAGATTCAAGATTTATTGGCCTTTAGAATAATATCCGCCAATATAACTGAGTGTTATAAGGCTCTTGGAATTATCCATTCATCTTATACTCCTGTTCCTGGGCGCTTTAAAGATTATATTGCAATTCCAAAAGTTAATAATTATCAAAGTTTACATACAACAGTAATAGGGCCTAAAGCCGCTAGGATTGAGATTCAAATTAGAACTCAAGAAATGCATGAAGTTGCAGAAACAGGGGTTGCTGCACACTGGGCCTACAAAGAGAAAGGTAAGAAGATTCCTAATAAGCTTAAATGGGTTGAAGAGCTTATGGAATACAATAGAGATATCAAAAAAAGCTCTGAGTTCATGGATGTTGTAAAAAATGATCTTGATATGGGTGGTATCTTTGTTTTTACTCCTGAGGGGGATGTAAAAGAATTACGTTATGGTTCAACTCCATTGGACTTTGCATATGCGGTACATACTGATGTTGGAAATCGTTGCGTAGGTGCAAAGATTAACGGAAAAATGGTGCCTCTTAAATATAAAATGAAGTCAGGTGACACAGTTGAAATTCTGACCAGTAAAACACAAGTGCCAAGTAAAGATTGGCTTAAAATTGTTAAAACTAGTAGAGCGCGAACTAAAATCAAACAACATCTTCTAAAGATTGAAAGACAGAAAAATAAAACACTTGGTGAAGAAGTTTTAGAAAAAGCTTTGAAAGAATTTAGTACGAATATAAAATCTTTAGATAAAAAAGGTGAACTTAAAAAAGCCTATGACGTTTTACATGTGAAAAACGCAGAGGAGCTTTGCTTACATCTTGGATCAGGCCGTTTTAATGTAAAGCATGTTTTGCAGAATATTTCTTCAATTGATTATAAAGAAGAAGAGCAAGATCAAAACAAAACGAAAAAGATAGAGTCTTTATATAGTAAAATTTCTCAATCAGCGAAAAGAACTTCTAATAGTGATAACGCAGTTGTTGTTGATGGCATGGATGATATTGAAGTTCGAATGGGAAGATGTTGTAATCCCATTCCGGGTGATCCGATCATTGGTTTCATAACGAGAGGTCGAGGAATAACAATTCATACTAAAAGTTGCCAAAGAGTTCTTGAGATCGAAGACATCAGAAAAATAGAAGTTGAGTGGAACTCAGCTTATAGTTTCAGGCATCCTGTGAATATCAGGGTAATCACCCATGATAGACCTGGAATTTTGTCTCGAATAACGAATAATCTTCACGGAAATAGTGTTAATATCAAAAGTGCAATTGCAAAGTCCCTTCCTGACCTTAAAGGAAGTTTCTTATTTGAAATAGAAGTAAAAGATTACGCAGAGTTTCTTAAAGTTGTAAGTATTATAGAATCAATGGAAGAAGTGATTTCAGTAACAAGAACCTAGCCGATTGCATTTTCTAATAGCTCGTTATAAATTATTTATATGAAAAAAATTTTATTTATGACTCTCGTTTTTGGTTTTTTTGGCAGTTCTTATGGATCAGTTTTAGACTTTAAAGATGTCAACCTAAGTGAGGCCAGTTTTGAAGGACAAGACTGGATTTTTCAAATCGGTGCGGAGTATCTGGAGTACCCAGTTGATTTTCCCAAATTTGTAGGTGATTACGAAAGCATTGGAGAAGAGAAAAAGTCAACTTGGGGTTTAGGTCTTGCGTTTGGAAGAGAATTTAAAATTGTTGGAGGTTTAAGTTCAACGATTTTGATTGGTGGTTTTTATAATAAAACCGTTTCTGAAAGCGTTGGAGAAGCGGCGGAAGATATAGATTTAGAGTTATCGACTCTTAGAGAAGACTTTGCAATTGGAGGAGGAGAGGCTTCCATTTCTCTTGGATACGCTTATCAAAGTGGTACCTTAAAAATTAAACCATTTGTTCAATTTGCAGCGGGCTCAGGTAATGGCATTGTTGAAATGGAGTACATTAATAGAGGGATTGATCCAAACGATCCCGACGATAATGAAGCTTATGATGTTAAAGTGAGTGAAGAGTTTGCTTATGCTAAAGCAACTCTAGGCATAGAATTTATTTCCTCAACAGGATATCTTTCGTATTTCAAGTTAACTAATACTAATATTGCAAAAAGCTCAAGAGAGGTTGTAGGAGAATCTAAAGCCAAGGGTGAGAGTGAGGAAGTAGACCTTAGTCAGGATAAAGATGAAATTGATGAAACAGTCAGCTCTTTTAGTGGAAGTATAGGACTTGGAGTAATGTTTTAATGAAATACCTTATCTTACTTTTATTATTTATTAGCTGCGGGGATGGAAACAAATTTCGTTATCTTTATACGGAATATGATGCAGAATACGACACGTTAATTGAAGCTCAAGCGACAGAATGTATAAATGATTCTCGTATTATTAAAAACTTAAAGAAAACTAATACTTTTGAAGATGTTTATAATGTAGGAACTGTTTATAGGGCCCAACGAAAAATAGATAATGAATCAACGGTGAATTACTATTTTAAAATTACAGAGGTCGATGGAGATTTAGGTCGAATGAAAATTGCAGTCGCTTCATCTTCACTAACAAATTATGTGATTAATTACACTGAGTCTGCAAATTCGGATTTAATTCAAACGGTAGGTTATGGTGTCTGTTCATCTATTAAGGGACGTTATGAAGGCTCATCTTTGAGTGCATCAGATAAATTAACTTTTGATCATGAAAGATTAAATATCATAGAAGAAGACAGTGACGATGATGATGACAATGACCCAGAACAGTATAAAGAAATAGAAGAGAGTTATGTTCTTGATATTGATTATCCATTAGTACTTCATCAATTTAATGGTGAATATATTACTCGCGAAAAGGGTATTAGTGACGACGAAGAGATAAAAAAAGAAGTCGTTTTTGAGCTTGAAGAATTAGATGGCGGTCTTAATGACGATGACTGTAAGGACGATATCGTATGTACAGATGGTCTTGATGATACAGAAATAGCTTCTTATAGCAATTGTAATGTTAATATTAATACAAATCATTATGATTCTGAAGATGTAGATACTTTGCTCTTAACAGTAGATCTAAGAGAGTGTCTTGATTAAAAGTTTTCTCTTTCCCAAAACAACAAAAAGGTAGTGGCCTTAAGTATTTTAAAAGTTTCTTTGAATAGCTTTTTTATATTTGCCCATTTCGTGTAATCGACTTCTATTCCATTATAAAAAAACTGGTAATGTGCGTCTCCGAGCAAGGAGTTAACAATTAGAGAAATTCTAAAAATATGGTAGTCGCTTGAAATGATAATAATGTCTTTATAGGCATGTCTTTTTCTAAGGTAGTTTAAGGAGGCAAGAACGTTTTCTACAGTGTTCCTCGCAAGGTAGTCTAGAGTAATGTGATGTTTTTCTTGTTCGAGAAAATTATCAACTGAAATATCCTTGCCTTGCTTTGTTAGTAGAGTTTTTAATGAGTTTTTTGCGTAAACTCCAGAGATAAAAATTTGAGAGGCAGGATACTTTTGCGCCATTTGAAATGCTTTATCTAATCTTCCACTATCTCCAGTGTAGACAAAAATGGCATCAGGTGTTTTTTTGAAGTAGTACTCATTAGTTAATGAGTTTTTATTTTTTGCATAAAAAGGTAAATACAAGGTAAGTGTAATATAAAAGAACAAAATACCAATAATTGAAAATAAAAAAAGCTTAAACTTGAAACTTCTTTTTTGTTGGTGCTTGCTTTCAAAAATGTATTTTCTTCGCAGCAAAATTAACCTTTAGCTGCAATTACTTCTATTTCGACCAAGGCCCCCTTAGGAAGCGCAGCTGCCTGAATACAACTTCTTGCAGGGTAAGGTTCACTAAAATACTTAATATAGGCTTCATTAACAAGATTAAATTTTCCAAGGTCTTGTAGAAAAATAGAAGTTTTAATTATATTTGTTCGTTCTAGTCCTTGTGATTCAAGTAGGCCATCAATATTGCTCATAACCTGATCTA
>CATLVU010000050.1 GCA_950061135.1 uncultured Oligoflexia bacterium | reverse complement strand
GTAAATTCAGTATTATCTGGTGTGGTGCTAAGAGAGGCCACCATTGGAGTTAAGGCTTCCCCTGTATTAATAGTCTGTCCATCTTCGCTATAGCTCAAATTTGTAGGAAGCTCATCTGACACAACTACTAGAATGTCGGTGCTTGCTTCACCTTGAGAATTACTTGCTGTTACTCGATATACTCTTGAGAACGAAGAGGTTGGGGTACCCGATATTTCTCCTGTTAAAGTATTAAAGTTTAATCCAGCATCTAGCGCCGGTGAGATAGAAGCACTAGTAGGAATACTTCCAACATAGCCTAAGAGATATGAAGAGTAGGCACTTTTAACAAAGTTTAATGAGTTATAATTATAGGTTATATCCTTTATTGGTTCTTCTGAAACAGATAAAGTTATTTTGGCAACAAGAGTCTGTTCATTATTACGTGCAATCACTGTAAATTCTGTTTCTTCAAGTAGTTCTTCAGGAGACCCTATAATTGTTCCTGCATTAGGGTTAAAAAATAATCCTCTGGGTAAGCTTGGAGTAATGCTAAAAGCGTAGCGGTCAAATAGATTTGATGGCTTTAAGCTTACATTTGTTGTGTTGAGCTGCATTTCCAATTCAGAAAGATTGTATTCAAATATACTAGCTTCTGCAGGGTCGATAATCTGTCCTATCTCACCTTTATCTGCGATATTACAACTCGTAATTAATCCTAGAATAAATATTGCTAAAAATTGAATGTTCATAAATCTGAATAAAACTTTCATCTCTTTACCCATTTCGGCTATTTTATCCCATAAATTAATGCAGCTTGTATTTTTAAAGACTTATCATTTAAGTGCGATTGCTGTAGAATAATTGTGGTCATTAATCTTGGCATAGGGGCTTAAAATGCTTGGTGTTTTCAAAGACAGACAAAAAGAACAGCAAAATCAACTAGGAAATGGAAAAGTAATTTCATTCATGAATCAAAAAGGCGGAGTAGGCAAAACTTCAATGGCCTATAATACAGCATTTGCTTTGGCCCAAAGAGGTCATAAAGTTCTTTGTATTGATATGGACCCTCAGTTTAATTTAAGTCTTTTATTCGGGGCGCAGAATATAGGAAAAAACATTTTTCATCTTATGGTTAACTCTATTAGAGAGTTGAAAAATCTTCATGGAGGAGAGTTATTGTCAGATGTTTTGTTTAACGTGAATGAAAATATAGACTTGATTTCTTCGGGACAAGAGTTGTCTGGCTTTGAATTAACAGTTGCAGGAATAAATGCCCCAAGACAATTAATTTTAAAAAAATTCATTGAAAGAAATGATCTTTTGAAATTGTATGATTATATTATCGTTGATGGGCCACCAACTCTAGGGTTGATTGTTGTGAATATTTTATGTGCATCACATGGAGTGATTTTTCCATTTATTCCAGATTCATTTAGTCAGCAAGGGTTAAGAAATATCAAAGAAGTAATTTTAGATATTGAAGACATGGGAATTGTTGAGACTCCTAAAATTGTTGGTTATATTCCTAATTTATTTGAAGGAAGAAGAAAAAATGCAAATGACGATCTTCTTGAGATAAAAAAAGAAATAGGAGAGGAAAAAGTTTTTGGCCCTTTTTATAACAAGGTTCATTTATCAAAAGCATTGAGAAATAAAAAATCAGTTTTTAATTATGAGTCAGCGGATTACAAAGAGCTACAAAAACAATTTACAGATGTTGCACAAAGCATTGAACAATTATAAAGGTCAGAGATGAAAAAAAATAAAAATCCATTATATGTTGTAAAGCAAGACCATGTTGAGGAGGCCACAAGTTTAGTAGATATGCTCTTTAAAAAATTAAATATTGAACCAGTCTTAGAGTTTTTATTTAATCTTTTTGAAGCCTTATTTAAAACAGTTCGTAGTTATGATAGTTTTGTTTTGGTTAAGAATCTATTTGATGAATTAATAAGTCGTTTCGAGCTTTTTAAGCGCTATTCTATTTTATAATATTTGGAACAAATTCTCATGCAAAATAAAGATTATCTTTTAGAATCTTATGATTATTATTTACCAACAGAGCTAATTGCACAAAGGCCGGCACCGAGTAGAGACGAATCTAGGCTACTTGTTTATGATGTAAATAAAGATAAAGTGTTTCATTGTAAGTTCAAAGAAATTGAAAAATTTGTAAATAATGATCATAGGCTAGTTTTTAATCAAACAAAAGTCTTTCCTTGCAGATTATTCGGTCACAAAGAATCAGGTGGAAAAGCAGAAATTTTTATTCTGAGTTTGATACCTCATGATGATGTTTATCAAGTGCTTATTCGTTGTCGTGGCAAGAAAAAAATTAATGATAAGTTTATTGTCGGCGAACTCACTTTTACTATCTCCGAAATTGAGAATGATTGTTTTTATGTTAAAGCATCTTGTTCTCATCAAGAGTTTTGTCATTTTCTTGAAACTCATGCAAAGATACCTATTCCACCTTATATTAGAGATGGAGTTTCAGACTCTCAAGACAAGCTCGATTATCAGACTGTTTATGCAAAAGATGAAGGTTCTGTTGCTGCTCCTACGGCCGGACTTCACTTTACTTCTGATTTACTCTCTAGGTTAGAGAGTAATGGAGTTAAAAAATCCTTTGTAACTTTACATGTCGGTATTGGGACATTTAAGCCCATTACCACGGATAATATTTTAGAACACCAAATGCATACTGAGAACTTTATTGTTTCTCAAAAAACGTTAAGCGAACTAAACCAATCAAAAAAAATCATAGCAGTAGGAACGACGACTCTGAGAACTTTGGAATCTATATATAAAGATTCATGCTTTGATTGTAATGCCGATCAATTATTATCAACTAATATTTTTTTACATCCTGGTAAAGATGTTAAGTCTATTGATGGTTTATTAACAAATTTTCATTTACCAAAATCATCTTTATTAATGCTTGTCTCGAGTTTAATTGGACGAGAAAAAACTTTAGAGCTATACAAGATAGCAGTTGAACAAAAATATCGCTTTTTTTCCTATGGAGATGCGATGTTAATTTTGAGGTAAAATGTTATCATTTAAATTAGAACATCAATGTGGAAATGCGAGGGCCTGTACTTTAAAAACGGCACATGGTGAAATACAAACTCCCATTTTTATGCCTGTAGGTACTAGGGCCAGTGTTAAGTCTTTATGGCAAGAGGACCTTGAAGAGCTTAATGCTCAGATTATTCTTGGCAATACATATCATCTTTACTTAAGGCCTGGGCACGAGTTAATTGAAAAAATGGGTGGATTACATAAGTTTATGAGCTGGGATAGACCCATATTAACTGACTCAGGGGGGTTTCAGGTTTTTTCTCTAAGTGATTTAAATAAAGTTACTGAAGAAGGAGTTACCTTTCAGTCTCATATAGATGGTTCAAGACATTTATTATCACCTGAAAAATCAATGGAAATTCAAAAGGCTTTAGGTTCAGATATCGTAATGCTTTTTGACGAGTGTCCTAAACTTCCAGCGACTAAAGAGACATTAAGAGAGTCAATGGAGCTTACTCTTAGATGGGCCCAAAGATGTAAAGATTATCAATTACAAGAGCATCAAAGTTTATTTGGAATTGTTCAAGGTGGACTTCATTTAGATCTGCGACAAGAATGCTTAGAAAGATTAATGCAAATTGATTTTCCTGGCTACGCTATTGGCGGCTTAAGTGTTGGAGAGAAAAACGAAGAAATGGTTGAACTATTGGATAATTTCACTCCCATAATGCCTAGCGATAAACCACGTTATTTAATGGGAGTTGGTAAGCCCCTTGATATTCTAAGAGCAATTAGATCAGGGGTTGATATGTTTGATTGTGTATTGCCTACACGCAATGCTAGAAATGGACAGTTTTTAACAAGTGAAGGACCATTAAATATTAAAAACAAAAGATTTGAATTTGATTCTTCTGCTCCGGACCCTAATTGTGAGTGCCGTGTCTGTAAAAGATATTCTAGGTCTTATATTAGGCATCTTTTTAATGTTGGTGAATACTTGGCGGGCCAGTTGATTAGTTTTCATAATATTTATTTTTATTTAAATCTTGTCAAAAGCGCCAGAAATGCCATAATAGAGCAAAATTTTGAGAAATTTGCTCAAGACTTTGAAGAAAAATATACTAGAAATACCTGGAAGGGTTAAAACTTAATAGGAGTGATCATGTTCAATATTATTAATTCTGCCGTTGCACAAGAAGCAGGAGCTGCAGCACAAGCTCAAAGTCCTCTTATGAGTATGGTACCATTGGTTCTAGTTTTCTTAGTTTTCTATTTTTTAATGCTTAGACCTCAAAAAAAGAAACTTGAGCAAGAGCAAGAGTATTTGAAGGCACTAAAAGTAGGGGATGAAGTTTATACTAAAGCAGGAATTCTTGGTAAGGTTCAAGCGGTAGCTCCAAAAGTTGTTACTATTGAAGTTGAAAATGGTGGCAGATTAAAGATTTTAAAGTCACATATTGGTGGTTCTGCTAAAGAAATTTTAGAGAACAAAGCTGAGAAACAAGAAAAAAAGTAGGCCCAAATGTTTGGATTAGGCATCGGTGAAGTAGTTGTTATATTAGTTGTAGCTCTTATTTTTATAGGGCCTAAAAAACTTCCAGAATTGGCCAAAGGACTTGGTAAAGGGCTAAGAGAATTTCAGAAAGCTACCAAAGGTATTACTGATTCTATTTCAGAAGTGAATAATCAAACAAGTATTGAGACTAAGGATGAGGAACATTCCTTGGGGGAATCAAAAAGAAAGAATGAAGAATCATAGTTCTTGATTGCTCAATTGATCTAAATTGTTTAGAATTTTTTCTAGAATTTATTAAAAGGTGTAAAAATGAATCGTAGTTGGTGGTACCGTTTCGTATTGATGACGGTAATTTTTATTGTTTCTGTGTTTATGGTTATCCCTACAGCATTGGACTTAGGAGAAAAATCAGGTTTTCCAGTAAAGTCTAAAATCAATCTTGGACTAGACTTACAAGGTGGACTTTATATGGTTCTAGGAATCGATTTCAAAAAAGTTTACGCTGATGAAATCAAAAACTATATTAGTAAGGTCAAGTTTACCCTAGATGATGAAGGAATTAGATCTGAACTTGGGGATTTAAATCGATCAAACGAAGAAGATCCTAAGTATTCAATAAAAATTTTAAACCAAGCTCAACTAGAGCAGGCCAAAGAATTAGTGACAAAGTTTTACAGTTATCCTTTAAGGTTAACTAATGAGAACGGTTCACTTCTAGAGTTTGGTTTAGGTAATGATTATATGACAGAAATCGAAGACAACTCTGTTAAAAAATCAATCGAAGTCATTAGAAATAGAATCGATGAATTTGGTGTGACTGAGCCTGAAATTGTATCTTTGGGTTCTGAAAGAATTGTTGTTCAACTTCCAGGTGTTAAAGATATCGAAAGAGCAAAAGACCTGATCGGAAAAACCGCCAAGCTTGAATTTAAATTAGTTCATGACAGTCTTGCAAGTGATGGTATGGGTGGTGTTCCTGCTGACCTTAAAAGAGTTATGGATGAGGCTGAAAAAGTAGGTATTAAATATAAAAGAGGTGAGAGGTTCTCAGAATTTGTTGCTAAAATGAATGAGTTTTACAAGGACAAACCTAAAGGTTACGAACTTGTTTTTGAGAAAATTGTAAACCCTGTAAATAATGAAGTTCAGGCATTGTTTCCATATTTAGTTGAAGAAACGACTAACCTAACAGGTGAAGCTCTTCAAGATGCAACAGTGAGAATAGATCAACAAAATAATCAGCCTTATGTTGGATTAACTTTTAAAAGTGCAGGTGCGAATATTTTTGAAAAAGTTACTGGTGATAATATCAACAGAAGACTTGCAATTATTTTAGATGGAAATGTTTATTCAGCTCCAAATATTCAGGCAAGAATAGCAGGGGGCCAAGCTCAAATCACTTTAGGACGTGGAGATTATAACACATTACTTAAAGAGGCTAGAGACTTATCACTTGTTTTAAGAGCTGGTGCACTTCCAGTAGAGCTTGAGTTTCAAGAGCAAAGAGTTGTTGGGCCATCTTTAGGAGCAGACTCTATTAAACAATCTGAAACAGCAGGGCTGATTGCTGCGGCTTTAGTATTTATCTTTATTTTAATTTACTATAAATTTTCAGGTTTACTTGCAATTAAAACTCTAATCTTTAATATACTTTGTGTACTAGCATGTTTAGTAGGGATAGATGCAACTTTAACTCTTCCTGGTATTGCTGGTATCGCTCTTACAGTGGGTATGGCGGTAGATGCTAATATTATTATCTATGAGAGAATAAAAGAAGAGTTAAGAATAGGAACACCTGTTCGAGAGGCAGTTCAAACAGGTTTTGGAAAGGCTTTTTGGACTATTTTGGATGCCAATTTAACTACAGCAGTGGCTGGTTTAATGTTGTTAAACTTTGGAACAGGTCCTATTAGAGGATTCGCTGTAACATTGATAATTGGGATTGTTTGTACGATCTACACTGCTTACTTTGTAAGTAAAGTTTACTTTGAGTTCTATATGACTAGAACCAAAGGTAAAGCAATTAGTATTTAAAAAAGGAAAATATAATGGGTAAGTTTAATATTAATTTTGTTGGAAAATTTCCTGTTGCGGTTATTTTTTCTATTGTTTTAGTGAGCTGTGCTGTTGGAGCTTTTTTTACAAAAGGTCTAAACTATGGTGTTGATTTTAGAGGGGGCGCAGAGATTCATGTTCGTTTTCAAGAAAATATAAAACTTGCAGACTTAAGAGATGCTTTATCTAAGGCCGGTTTTAGTTCTTCATCGGTTCAGTCTATTGGAGATGGTACTCATGTTGACTATCTTGTTAAGGTAAATGCCGCTGAAGAAAATCTTAATGCAGTTACAGATAAAATTACTAAAATGCTAACAACTCATTTTACTACTGAAGGCGCGAGTATTGAAAAAACAGATATTGTAGGTCCTAAAGCTGGTGAACAATTAAGAATTTCTGGTTTTCAAGCGATGGCGTGGGCGTTATTGATGATTATGATATATATCGGCCTTCGTTTTGATTATAAATATTCTCCAGGTGCAATTGTTGCTCTTGTACATGATGTTTTAATAATAATTGGTATCTTTGTTTTAACTGATAAAGAGTTTTCTCTACAAATTGTCGGAGCATTACTAGCTGTTATCGGTTATTCAGTTAACGATACTGTTGTTGTTTATGATAGAGTTCGTGAGCATGAGTTGATATCTGCTGGGAAAGGACTAAAAACGCAAATTAATACTGCTCTTAATGAAACACTATCAAGAACTTTATTAACATCATTGACTACATTTATTGTTGCATGTGTGATGTATTTATTTGGTGGAGGTGGTATTGCTGATTTCTTTTTCGCAATCTGCATTGGTGTTTTGATTGGTACTTATTCTTCAATGTTTGTGGCAGCTCCTACGATTTTATTTTTAGATAAGTTCTCAGGGAAGAATGCCTAAAAATTTTTTTGTATTGCTCTTTTGCTTTGTTTTGAGTTTTTCCTCTATAGCAGAGGAAAATAAGGATGGTACTTTTAAGGGGTTGCCTTCTACAGAGATAACTCTTGATAATAATATGTTTGCTAATATGTTGCCGAAGACAGTCCAACTAGAGTTTACTAAAATACTTAAAGATAACCCTTTTAGAAAAATGTCTAGGGATCAACTAAAATCTTTTTTAGAATCGATGATGAAGGGACAAAAAATAGAAGGCTTTATTAAAAAGAATCCTAAATTGTTGGATGGCTTTGTAAATTGGTTACAGCATGAAAAAGCACTGCCATCTTTTGTCTCGATAATTAATAAGCCTAAAAAAATGAAAACATATTCAATGTTTTTTATTGCAGTTTTTATTATCTCTTTTTTACTTAATCTGAAAAACTCTGAGAGTGGACTTTTGGGTAGAATATTCAGGAAGTTTCTAATCTTTATTGGTGCTACGAGCACTAATATTGTGGTTTTTTACATTATTTTTAAAAATGAAGTAGGGCCTACAATTGAGGTAATTAAAAACTCTATTTAGTCTTGTAGTACTGGAAGGCAGCCTATTCTTTTGTCATGAGTTTCTAGATTTGATCTTACTCCGTCTCCATTTTGGTTTCCACCCTCAGGAGGAGGAGTCTCACCACAATTTAACGATTCCACACGTTGAAGTGTATAAGTTCTTTGAAATGACTTTCTTACAAATGGTGAATTAAATGCAGGCGGCCAGTAGAATTGAACTTTCTTACCTGTAATTGTGCTGTCATTAGGTTGGATATGTTGGCCATTTTCAATATAAAACCAAATCTTTTTTAGGTCACTTTCCCTTACTAATACAAAATCACAACCGCCCTGAACGGCTTCTTTTCCTACGTATAGAGCTTCGGTGTCTACACCGACAACCTCTCGCATTGCTTTAAATATAGGGTTGCTACTATAGTAATGCTCTTGTGTTGGACAGAATGCTCTGAAAGTATCTTGGTCAATAAATGGTGACATATAAAAACCAAGGCTCGACTGGGTAGCACCTGCTTCATCAGAGTCTGCTTCAACAGTAATTCCGTTAGGCCATATGAGCTCAAAGAAAAAACGAGGAGTTGATGTTAGGGTTTGCCCTTGTCTTTCAACTTCTTTTTCAATGATATTGTGAATTTGTAGTTCTTCATCTCCGTCGAGGTCAAAAAATCTTGGATCATTTCTATTCCACACTGTAAATGCCCCCGTTTTTTCTTCTAATAGAGGACTGTTAATTGGAGTTGATCCAAATTGTTGTTTGTCATGGCAGAAAATAAATTGGTTTTCTAGTAAAGGCTCAGGTCTTGTTTCTTCTACAAAGTAAAAATGCGATCTTTTTGCACTTTCAATTTCAGTACCACCACTATTATTTGAGTTGGTATTAGTAAGACAAGTAAATTCATTAACAGGCATAAGTGCTAATGGCCCACCTGGATCATTGGAGTCATCAATTTCTTTTTTTCGAAGCTGTATTGTTGTTGATCTGGCACCAGAGTCTTGTTCTATTATTGTTAATCTATAAGTTTTATTAAAATCTAATGCTACTGTATTGATAGAGAAACTTGTTTGACCTGCTCCAGGTACAAAATCAATTAACTGAGTTGTTCCACTCTCATCTTTTGCTTCTATTTTGCAATTAGGTGTTCCAGAACTCGCACTCTCACCAGTATTTGGATCAATGATCTGTTGCAAGCACCAACCATTTAGATCCCCATATGTATCAAGAGTAATCGCTTCAGTTAATTCAACATCAAAAAATAATTGCGGAGTTTCAGTACTGGCTTTTGAAGCACAAGTTGCATCGCAATTTCCAATTGAAATTGATCTGGCAGATTGGCAAGCACAATGACCCGGTTGAATAATAACAGCTCCATTAGGACGAACAGGAATTTCTAGTAATTCGGCTTGGGGTTCTTCTTCTGGTGTATCATTGACAACAGCTTTTTGTAGTGTAGGCCTATTAGTAGGTACTTGATCGAGACATCCTGATAAAATAAGCAGAAGAATGAGTGAAATAATGTTTAGTAATTTCATAATTATCTTTTCGTCTTGTTATCTTTCTTTCTTAAGTATTTTAATCGAGATATCTATATATATAGTTGCCCTATGTGATTTCAGTGTATTAGCACCAAAAATGGATATCGTTATTAATTGAAGCGCCGATTTTATAGGTCAATTTTGTTCATCTTGGAAAAGAGGCAAAATTGTAAGAAAATAAATATAAGCTTAATGTTTTTAAGTAATTAGGCGATAAGCCTGTATAAAATCAAAAACTTAGAAAGTTTAATGAGGAGATACGTATGACAAAGGCGGATTTAATTACAGTTTTAGAAAAACAAGCAAGCCTGAGTACTAAGCAAGCTGAAAAAGTAGTAAATATTTGTTTTGATACTATGATTGAAGCTTTATTCGATGATGAGAGAATCGAGATTAGAGGTTTTGGTTCTTTTGCTAATAGAAATTACAAAGCATACGAAGGTAGAAATCCTAAAACAGGAAAGATTGTAAAGGTTGAGCCTAAAAAAGTTCCATTTTTCAAAGTAGGTAAAGAGCTAAAAGAAAAAGTGGATGAAGGCAAAGACAAATACGTTATTAGAGAAGCTTAGACTCAATAAAGTCCCAAAGCTCTTTTCTTTTTTGTAGCGATTCAATAGCAGTCTGTTCAGACAATTGTTTTTTTTCAGGACTATCTAATAGTTGTTTCATACATTCAAGGGCCATAGGTCCGTGCTCATCACCGTCAAGCTCGATATGACGGTTTAGATAATAAAATAGTTTAGGATAGTCTAGTTTGTTAAGTTTAAGCTGTTCAGTAATTGCAGTAAATAGATTAGGAATGATATTTTCTCTTCCAAAGAAAAAAGATGATGCAATTTCAACATCAGTACCATTTTGTGCAATTTCTAAATGATACTGAACTATATTTGCAAGTTCTTCTGGTAAGGATTTTAAATTCATGTCAGATAAAAAATTACTGATAATACTTTGTCCAGAACCAACTTCGTTCATAGCATCTAGATACATTCTAAAATGACTTGCCGGATTTTCATTAAGGTCTAAGTCTGACTCCTCAGCAACGACAATTTCATTTACAAGGCGAACAAGCTTAGCATCGTATTTAGAGTCAACCCAAGGAACACTCGTACAAGTGATTTTGTTTTGTAGTCCTTTTAATAAAGACATAAAATCCCAAACGGCAAAAACATGATAGCTCATAAAAATTTGTAAATTTTCTTTGCTATTTAATTTTTTATATATTGAGTTTACTGAAAGCTCATTATTTAATTTTTTTATCTGTTCATTCATGAATACTCTTTAACATGAAAAATTATGGCCATAAAGAAGAATCGACAATGAATTATTATGATAACGCTGAGCGGTTAGAAAAAGTACATATGTTCATTAAAACTTGTGAGTACGAGAAAAACGTACAATGATGCATCTATAAGGGGCAGCTCTATGCGTACATCATTATTTCTATTAATTATACTATTTGCACAAACTAAATTAGCTTCTGCAGGGCTTGACGGTTTATTTTTAGATCAATATGCCGCAGATGAAAGAGATGTTACACAAAGGATTTGCGATGTAAGAACTTTGAGTATTAACCAAAGTCTGTATAAGACCTTAGAGCTTGGTGAAAAAAAACGATTTTATCGATATGGGAATATCGTTCTAGAGAATCAAACTGAGTCCTCAATCGATATGATGATAAAACTACTAGGCCATGGAAACCCAGTTGTATCAGGTCTTAATTGCAATAGTGTAAATTGTGTTTTAACAAGTCTCTTTACAAAAAAAGAATTAGAGTTGCTAAAATATCTTTATCTAAAATATAAGATTATAGCTTCACATTATGCTGATAAGGAATCTCAAAGATGGAGTATGAGAGAGCTTAATTTAATCGTTTACTCCTTAGATAACCTTCCTCAGTATTTATTACCACTAAATAAATACTTTAAGATTACTCGTCATGATCAAAATAATGAGCCTTTTGGTTTTCATACGGTAATTGGTTCTTCTGATGGTTTCGGAAATATCAAATTTTATAATTATTGGGATCGAATATCTGATGCTAGAAAAATTTATGCAATAACCCATGAACTAGCTCATACATTAGGAAGTTCATTACAGCTTCATATGGCCCCTGAGTGGAATAAAATTAGCGCCTCACAAAGAGCTGTTTCTGAGTATGGTGAAACCGACCAATTAGAGGACTTTGCCGAGTCATTTAGCGCTTATAGATACAACCCTGAATATCTTCAGCGAAAGTCTAAGAAAAAATATGAGTATTTTAAAGAGTTACTATTTATGGGAGTTGAGTATAAAGAAACGAATTGTAAAAATATAGGCCATTTTTATTCAAAAGTAGATTCATTAGTGTCACTGGGCACAGATGATTTTTATCAGAGCTGTAGTTTTGAACTTCTTGGATATGATATTGGAAGAAAGCCATTAGAAGATGTTATCACGTGTTTTAATAAAAACTATTCAAGTATTAAAGTGAATATTCCTTTTGAAAAAATGAATCCGAAAAATAAGTATGGCCCATATCGAGAGCAGTTGAGTTTAAAGTTTAATTACCCTGCTTTTTATAATGGTGAGAAAAAGATTGAAAAGCTAGTCGATGTTTTGGCAGGTTTGGAAGTAGAGTAAAGCTTAAAATGGTGCCGTGGACTGGACTTGAACCAGCACAGGATTGCTCCCGCCACCCCCTCAAGATGGTGTGTCTACCATTCCACCACCACGGCATAAAGATTCAATATTTTTCTATTCTTCAAACTTAGCTTCGAAAGTTCAGTCGGGCAAGTCCCTTCTTCTCTTTCTCAGGCTTACTCAGCGTCAAAGCCTTTCAGCCTTTGCCGCAGGTAAGTCCACCACCACGGCATAAAGATTCAATATTTTTTTATTCTTCAAATTTAGCTTCGAAAGTTCAGTCGGGCAAGTCCCTTCTTCTCTTTCTCAGGCTTACTCAGCGTCAAAGCTTTTCAGTCTTTGCCGCAGGTAAGTCCACCACCACGGCATAGGTTAAAAGATTATTTTTTATCAGAATTATTGCAAGGCTGATAGCATTGCTTAGCAGCTCTTAATAAATCATCTTTTCTTCTACAGCTATAATCTCTAGTATCACATAAGTCTTGAATACATCTTATGTCTGATCTAGCACAAGAATATGCGAGTTCTCTAAAATCTTCAAAGTCATTAAGATCAATTGAAGATAATTTTGTCTCAATAAAATTAAAACATGTCATATTTGTAAGAGTACAGCTTTGAGCAATATTTAAGAGATCCTCAGTTGAGTTCAAATCGTACCAAGGCAGAATTTTTTCTGCTTTATCCAGACATTTTGTTCCTGGATTACCTGCACATTTAGTCTGAAGTCTCAATACTTCACTTGCTTCATCAAAATCAAATGGCCTAGCTTTAGCTTTTATATAATCTTCACACTCAACACTTTTTTTAGGTGCGCAGTAACCAGGCCTCATATGAGGAGGGACTGTAGCGAATAGATTTACACTAAAAGCTAATAAAAATGTCACAATAATTGTCTTTGTTTCGAATAGTTTTTGCATAGACTCTTTTTTAGCAGTAATTTGCCAGGCCAGTCAAGTTAAGACACTATAATTACATAAGGGGTATTTAATGAAAAAGAAAATTGTAATCATTGTGTTGATTGTATTGGCTTTTGGTTTGTTCAAGCTTTTTGGACTAGACCAGTATCTAACTTTTGAATACTTAAAAGAAAATCAGTTAAAATTTACGGAGTATTATGCGCTGCAACCAATCATCACTATAGCAATTTATTCAATAATATATATTACTTCCACAGCATTATCGTTACCTGGCGCAACAATTTTAACTCTACTGGCAGGAGCAATGTTTGGAGTTGGTCTTGGAACATTAATTGTATCATTTACATCCACCATCGGAGCAACATTAGCTTTTTTGATTTCAAGAAATCTATTACGAGAATCGATTCAAAATAAATACGCAGATAAATTAAAACTGATAAACGATGGAATAAAAAAAGAAGGGGCTTTCTATTTATTTACATTAAGGCTTTTACCAGTTTTTCCTTTCTTTCTAATTAATTTGGTTATGGGGCTTACTCCTATCAAGGCGATAACATTTTTTATTGTATCTCAAGTAGGAATGTTGGCCGGAACGATAGTGTATGTTAATGCTGGCGCTCAGTTAAGTGAGCTTGAAAGTTTAAAAGGAATTTTAAGCCTTGACCTTATAATTAGTTTTTCGCTTTTAGGATTATTGCCAATTGTATCAAAGAAAACGATCGAGTTTATAAAATCTAAAAAAGTTTATAAGAATTTTAATCGTCCAAAAAAGTTTGATTATAATATGGTTGTTATAGGTGCAGGAGCAGGAGGCTTAGTTACAAGTTATATTTGTGCTGCTATCAAAGCAAAGGTTGCGTTGATTGAAAAAAATAAAATGGGAGGAGATTGCCTTAATACAGGATGCGTTCCTTCTAAGGCAATAATAAAGTCTGCCAAGATTGCTAATCAGGTCACTAAGGCTTCTGAATTTGGTGTCTCTGTTGATTCTGTTAATGTTGATTTTAAACGAGTAATGCAAAGAGTGCATGAAATCATAAAAAAAATAGAACCTCATGATTCAATAGAGCGTTATTCAAGTCTAGGAGTCGAATGTATTACGGACAAGGCCCAAATATTAAGCCCGTGGGAAGTAAAAGTTGGAGACAGAGTTTTAAAAACAAAAAATATAACAATTGCAACTGGAGCATCACCTTTTGTCCCTCCAATAAAAGGGTTAGGGAGTATTGAATACCTTACATCGGAAAATCTGTGGAATTTAACTGAACTTCCTAAAAAAATGGTTGTTTTGGGAGCAGGTCCTATTGGGCTAGAAATGGCACAAAGTTTTCAGCGTTTAGGATCTAAAGTTGTCGTAGTTGAAATGGGCCCTGCGATTATGAGTATTGAAGATAAGGACGTATCAGAATTTATATTAGAAAAATTATCATCTGAAGGCGTAGACATTAAATTAAATCATACTGCCACTGAGTTTGTGGTGGATGGTGAAATTAAAAGTCTAATCGCTACTCATAAAGGCGAGAATGTTTCAATAGAGTTTGATCAGGTGTTAATTGCTGTTGGAAGACGAGCAAATATTAAAGGTTTTGGACTTGAAAGCTTGAATCTCTCAATCTCTGATCGAGGGACAATTCAGGTAGATGAGTTTATGAGAACAAATTATCCAAATATCTTTGCTTGTGGTGATGTGGCAGGTCCATATCAATTAACCCATATGGCAGCTCATCAAGCTTGGTATTGTGCTGTTAATGGATTATTTGGAAGGTTTAAAAAGTTTAGAGTTGATTATTCAGTAGTACCTTGGTGCACCTATACAGACCCTGAAGTCGCAACAGTAGGTAAAAATGAAAAAGCTTTAAGCGAACAAGGGATAGAGTATGATGTGACCAAGTATGGTATCGACGATCTTGATCGAGCAATTTGTGATTCAAACGACTCAGGCTTTGTTAAAGTTTTAACTCAGAAAAATAGTGATAAGATTTTAGGCGCTACTATTGTTGGGGTCGGTGCTAGTGATATGCTTTTAGAGTTTATCAGCGCTATGAAAAATAATAAAGGCCTTAATAGCATACTTGGAACTATTCATCCTTATCCAACGATGGGAGAGGCCAATAAATTCTCTGCAGGTGAGTGGAAAAAAGCAAATGCACCTGAGAAGTTATTAGATTTTGTTAAGCGCTTTCATGTTTGGTCTCGCTCTTAATAAAAGGAGAGATCAGATTATATTTAATTGAAGTTGATTGTTTTTCAGACACTTGGGGAGTACCTAGATTTTTGATAGCCCCGTTTTCAAAAGTGCTAAATAATCGATCCCATATGCTTAAGAAATTTCCATAATTTGAATTCGTCATAAAAGATCTTTGATCATGATGGATAAAGTGAAATTTAGGAGTCACAATTATTTTTGATAATGTTTTATCAAAATTTAAGTTTATGTTTGAATGATTAAATAGTGCCATAGATGTAAGGATGATTTCATAAAGTAGGTAGTATTCAATACTTGGTGAAAGTATTATTAATAATAAATATTTATAAACCAATGATAAAGAGATTTCTATTGGGTGAAACCGTACTCCACTCAGTGTACTTAAGTTTCGATCTCCGTGGTGAATTGAATGAAAACGCCAGAGGAAATCAAAATAATGAAATGCTCTGTGTTGCCAGTATATAGTTAGGTCAAAGATCAATATAGTTAAAATAAGTTGTGACCATGAGGGCAGGTATTGAAGTAATCCTGTATTATGAGTTTGGGTGTAATATAAAAAAGGTGTGAATAGTTTTACTATTACGAAATTTATACTTACTAGAACAATATTTATTAAATAATTATTTTTGTATTGCTGATAGGGAATTTTTTTTTGTAACAATTCAAAAAAGAAAATAAAAAGGATGAAATAAACAAACTTTAGCATTTGTTGACCTTTTAACTATACGTTTCGTGTCAGATTATATTACCATAAACTTAATGAGTAATTTAAATTTTATAGATTTATTTAGTGGTTGTGGTGGTTTCTCTTATGGACTGGAGTTAGCAGGGCATAAATGTTTACTCGGTGTAGATTTTAATAAGGATGCTGTTGACTCATTTAATTTGAATCATCCTCATGCTCAAGGTATTCATTGCGATATTACCAAACTTAATAAAAAAAAATTAGAACAATTAATCGATTTTGACCAAGTTGATATGGTTGTTGGTGGACCTCCATGTCAGGGGTTTTCAACAGTCGGCAAGGGTCAAGAGGATGATGTCAGAAACCTTCTATTTAAGCAATTTGTCAGAATTGTAAAGCTGACTTCGCCAAAAATTATTCTTTTTGAAAATGTAACAGGTCTTTTGGCCTCAAAAAATGAAAAGATTCTTAAAAACATTTATAAGTCTTTTGAGCGGTTAGGCTATGTCATGGATGCTCAAGTAATGTCTTCTGAGTTATATGGTGTCCCATCTAAAAGGCGCAGAACAATTATTATGGGTGTAAAAAATGGTCTTCCTGTTTTTCCTCAGATTAAGTCGATGAAGACTAAAAATGTTCAAAAAGTTTTAAATTCCCTTGATGGAAAGAAGCTACATAATCATGAGATTGAAAAAGCTCAACTAAAATCTGTAATAGATAAAAAAAGATTAAAATTCATTCCTGCAGGCCATGGAATAAGATATCAAAAAGATGAAATTCGCTTCCTGCCTAAAAGTCTTCGTTATGATGTAGACTGGAAAGAGCTAAGAGAAGGAAGATTTAGGCAAACAAAACTGCAAAGATTGCCTTTGGATGCTCCAGCCCCAACAATCTTAACTTCACGAACAACTTATTATCATCCAATAGAGGATAGATATTTAACTCCAAGAGAAGCAGCTGCATTACAGAGTTTTCCTAATAAATTTGTTTTTTGCGGATCTACAACTGCTCAATTTAGACAAATTGGTAATGCGGTTCCACCTCTGTTAGCAAAGCATTTAGGATTAAAAATTAAAGAAATTAAGTTTTTGAAGAAAATTGATAAAAAAATCCAAGTTAAAAATAAGAACTTAACCCAAGCTTTTAATTATAAAAAAGTTCTAAATTATGCTTAGGCAAATTTTTAACTATAAGCAATTATATACATTCTTTTACGGTATAAGTTCAGGTCTACCATTGCTTTTAACTCTTGGAACTTTGCAAGCATGGATGACTGACGCCAATGTTGATCTTAAGAAAATTGGATTGATGTCTTCTGTGACTCTTCCTTACGCTCTAAAAATGTTTTGGGCGCCTTTAATTGATCGCTATGTCTGGCCATTTTTGGGAAGACGCCGTGGTTGGATTTTTATATTTCAATTATTAGTGGCCTTTGCGATCGCAATTATTGCAAGTTTAAATCCTACTCAAAACTTAATTTATTTTGCAGTTGCAGCACTACTTTTAACTTTTTTTAGTGCCTCTCAAGATATTGTTATAGATGCCTATAGAAGAGAAATTTTAGATGATAATGAATTAGGCCTAGGCTCTTCGATGTACATAACTGGATATCGAATAGGAATGATTTTAGCAGGAGCACTAGCTTTAAAACTGGCATTTTATTTTGGTCCAAGTGTCGGCCAAATTAAAGTATGGAGCTATATCTATTATTTAATGGCGATAATTATGGTTGTGTTTTCGCTATTGAGTTTTTTTGCTCCTAGGGAAGATGAAAGTATACAAAAACCAACAAATCTTAAAAATGCTATTGTTGAGCCACTCGTTGAATTTTTGAAACGTAAAGAAGCTATATGGCTTTTGTCATTTATTTTGTTTTACAAACTAGGTGATTCAATGGCCTCAACAATGACGACGCCTTTTATTTTAAAAATTGGTTACACTAAAAACCAATTGGCAGATATTGGAAAAATTTTTGGAATGGCCGCAACTATTGGCGGTGGTTTCTTGGGTGGTATTATAATTCTAAAATGGAATATTAATAAATCCTTATGGATTTTTGGAATACTACAGGCGGTTTCAACTTATGGCTTTGCAGTCTTATCTTGGTCTCCAATAGAAACTGAATACTTAGCGTTAGTAATTGCTTTTGAAAACTTAGCTTCCGGAATGGGAACTTCAGCAT
>CATLVU010000049.1 GCA_950061135.1 uncultured Oligoflexia bacterium | reverse complement strand
AAGAGATCTTAGAGGGCGCTTATTTGCCCCTGTAAATACTTTACCTCTTCTTCCGTTATCAAAAAGTGCATCAACTGATTCTTGAAGCATTCTTTTTTCGTTTCTAATGATAATTTCTGGAGCATTAAGTTCTTTTAATCTCTTCAGACGGTTATTTCTGTTAATAACTCTTCTGTAAAGATCGTTAAGATCTGAAGTTGCGAAACGTCCAGCTTCTAGAGGTACTAATGGTCTTAAATCTGGTGGAAGAACAGGAATAACATCCATCATAAACCACTCAGGATTATTAGAAGACTTTAGTAAAGACTCAACAACCTTTAGTCTTTTAATTAACTTCGCTTTTCCAAGTTCAGTCTTAGTCTCAGCAAGAGATCTTCTAAGCTCTTTATTTAGTGTGTCTAGATCTACTTTTGAAAGTAATTCCTTAACTACTTCACCACCCATGCCGATTTTAAAATCAACACCAGCAGCTTTTAACTCATAAGCTTTTACTTCAGATAGAATTGAACCAACTTGAAGACCTCCGTCTTGACCATCAGTTGATGACTCAAGAACGATATATGCTTCATTATAAAGAACTCTTTCTAGATCCTTTAATGTTAGGTCTAAAAGAGCTCCAATTCTTGAAGGAAGTGATCTTAAAAACCAAATATGAGCAACTGGAGTTGCTAATTCGATATGACCACATCTTTCTCTTCGAACTTTTGACAGAGTAACTTCAACACCACATTTCTCACAAACAACACCTCTGTGCTTCATTCTTTTATACTTACCACAGATACATTCATAATCTTTGATAGGTCCAAAGATCTTCGCACAGAAAAGACCGTCTCTTTCTGGCTTGAAAGTTCTATAGTTAATTGTTTCTGGTTTTTTTACCTCACCAAATGACCATTCTCTCACAGTATCTGGCGATGCCATTTTAATTGATACCGACTCAATACTTACTGGGTCTTTTGGTTTGTCAAAAAAGTTTAATAAATCTTTCATAGAGTCTTATCCTCTCACTATATAATTATAATTTTTCTACTGTTGGTTCTTCTAACTTCATATCTAATGCAAGTGCCTGAAGCTCTTTTACAAGAACGTTAAACGACTCAGGTAAACCTGGTTCAAGAACCTTTTCACCTTTAACGATTGATTCATACATTCTTGTTCTTCCGACAACATCATCAGACTTAACAGTTAAAAATTCTTGAAGCGTATAAGCTGCGCCGTATGCTTCAAGTGCCCAAACTTCCATTTCTCCAAGTCTCTGACCACCAAATTGTGCTTTACCACCAAGAGGTTGTTGAGTAACAAGTGAGTAAGGACCTGTCGATCTTGCGTGAATTTTTTCATCAACAAGGTGGTGAAGTTTTAACATATACATTTGTCCAACAGTAACTTCCTCAGCAAATGCTTCACCAGTAATACCGTTAAATAATGTTGTTTTACCACTCTTATCAAGATCAGCTAGCTCAAGCATATCTTCGATATCTTGCTCTTTTGCACCATCAAATGCTGGTGTTGAGAATCTGATACCTGTTTGAAGTTTTTCTGCAAGTTGTTTAACTTTTGCATCACTTGCTTTCTTTAACCACTTGTCTGTTTCTTCTGACTTGTAGATTTTAGAGATTAAATCTCTTAAACGATCAGCTTCATACTTTTCTTCAAGCATGTATCTGATTTTTTCACCAAGTCCTCTTGCGGCCCAACCAAGATGTAGCTCAAGAAGCTGTCCAATATTCATCCGCGACGGAACCCCTAATGGGTTTAGTACGATTTCAACAGGAGCACCATCTGCTAGGAATGGCATATCTTCTTTAGGAAGAACACGTGAGATAACACCTTTGTTACCGTGTCTACCGGCCATCTTATCACCAGCCTGAAGCTTTCTTTTAATTGCAACGTAAACAATTACTTTCTTAATTACACCAGGAAGTAATTCATCACCTTTATGTAATTTCGCAATTTCATCATTCGCTCTTTGACGAACTAAGCTGATTTTGTTTCTTACGTCTGCGAAATATTCAGTAAGTTTTTCTTCTAGGTCTGCTGTTAATGGTAAATATCCTAGTAGCTCAAAAGGTACTCTTGATAGAGCTTCTTCTGTAATATCTGCACCTTTACCAAGAAGTTCAGTTGAACCATCTTCAGAAACAAGCGTATCTTGAGTTTTAGCACCTTTAAGCATTTCTGCTATAATCCTAATACTTGAGTTTTGAATCGCTTGAATTTCAATCGACTCATCTCTTCTGATTAGAGTTGTTTCTTTCTCAATAATTGCCTTAGATCTAGAATCAAGCTCTACACCTTCTCTTGTGAAAACGTGAGCATCAATTACTGTTCCGTAGACGTGAGATGAAACTCTTAGAGATGTATCTTTTACATCTCCCGCCTTATCTCCAAAGATTGCTTTTAATAATTTTTCTTCTGGTGATAACTGAGTTTCACCTTTTGGAGTAATCTTACCAACAAGAATATCTCCTGGCTTAATTACGGCACCAACTCTAATAATACCAGCTTCATCAAGATCCTTAAGAGCTTCTTCACTTACGTTTGGAATATCTCTTGTGATTTCTTCCTTACCAAGTTTTGTATCTCTTGCTTCAACTTCGAATGACTCGATATGAACTGAAGTAAAGATATCTTGAGAAAGTAGATCCTCAGATATAAGGATTGAATCCTCGTAGTTATAACCACCCCAAGGCATGAATGCTACAAGAACGTTTTGACCTAGAGCTAAATCTCCATACTGAGTAGCTGGTCCATCTGCAATAACCTCACCTTCTTGAACTAAGTCACCTTCAGTAACAAGTGCTTTTTGGTTGTTTGAAGTATTTTGGTTAGTTCTTTGATATTTAACAAGTTTATAAATATCAACAGTTGGCTCGCCTTCTTTAACTTTATTTTTTTGTACAACAATTCGATTAGAATCAACAAAGATTACTTTTCCTGAATTCTTTGCGAATACAATTGCACCTGAATCTTTTGCAACAATTTTCTCTACACCAGTACCAACTACCGGCGCATCAGTTTTAACAACAGGCACTGCCTGTCTCATCATGTTCGATCCCATTAGGGCACGGTTGGCATCATCGTGCTCCAAGAATGGAATTAGAGATGTTGCAATCGAGATCATCTGAGATGGAGCAACGTCCATTAGATCGATTTCATTATCATCAACTAATGCAAATTCACCCTTACGTCTGGCAGGAATAAGTGTTCCTTCCAATTTTCCAGATTTGATATAAACATCATTTGCCTGGGCAATAGTTTTTCCTTCCTCTTCAAAAGCAGAGAAATATTTTACCTTATTAGAAATCGATTGATCTTCACCAACTTCTCTATATGGAGTTTCAATAAATCCGTACTCAGAAACTTTTGCATAAGTCGCAAGCGATGTAATAAGACCAATATTTGGTCCCTCTGGAGTTTCTACTGGACACATACGACCGTAGTGAGTTGTATGAACGTCTCGAACTTCAAAGCCCGCTCTTTCTCTCGTTAGACCACCAGGCCCAAGAGCTGAAAGTCTTCTTTTATGAGTAACTTCAGATAATGGATTTGTTTGATCCATGAACTGAGATAGCTGAGATGAACCAAAAAATTCTTTAATTGCAGCTGCAACTGGCTTTTGGTTTACAAGATCATGCGGCATCATTGTTTCATGCTCAATTGCGATCATTCTTTCCTTGATCGCTCTTTCCATTCTTACTAGACCAACTCTAAATTGATTTTCTAGTAACTCACCTACCGCTCTAACTCTTCTGTTTCCTAGGTGATCAATATCATCAACTCTACCTAGACCATTATTTAGATCTACCAAGTATCTAACTGTTCTGATGATATCGTCTCTAGTTAATGTTGTATTTTCTACAGGAATATCTAAACCAAACTTGTAATTGATTTTCATTCTACCAACTTTAGATAAGTCGTATCTTGAAGGATCAAAAAATAAGCTATCAAATAAAGTTTGAGCTGCATCCAATGTTGGTGGCTCGCCCGGTCTAAGTCTTTCAAAGATTTTTAAAAGTGCTTCTTCATTTGAGTTTGTTTTGTCTAGTAATAAAGTATTTCTAATCTGATCAGAGTAGCTAACATTATCAATGTAAAGTACTTCAACTTTATCATATCCAGCTTTCACTAAGTCATAAATTTTGTCTTCAGTTAAAGCCTCGTTAGCAGAAGCAATTACTTCTCCTGTTTCTTCATCATAAATATCTTCAAATAAAACTTTGCCAACAACTTCATCTAATTCCGCAGCTAAAGTTTTAATATTGGCTTTTTCCATTTTTTTCACAGACATTTTTGTGATTTTTTTACCTTTTTTAACAATCACGTCGCCTGATTTTGGATCAAGAATATCCGCTGTGGCCCTAGAACCAATCATTAGATTAAAGTCTAGCTCTCTAGAGTATTCTTTCTCTCCTAAGTGAAGAGTTTCTTTTTCATAGAAAAGCTTCAATAGCTCAGGAACAGAATAACCTAATGCCTTAAGGACTACAGTTGCATGTAATTTTCTTTTTCTATCAATTCTTGCGTATAAAACATTCTTATGATCGAACTCAAAGTCTAACCAAGACCCTCTATGAGGAATAATTCTCGAAGAATATAATAACTTTCCACTTGAGTGTTTTTTACCACTGTCGTGTTCAAAAATAATCCCTGGAGATCTGTGTAGCTGAGATACAATAACTCTCTCTGTTCCGTTATAAACAAATGATCCTGTATCAGTCATCAAAGGTATATTACCGAGATAAACTTCTTGCTCTTTAATTGAAGAGATCGTTCTGTTTTCTTCATCATTCTCATCAACATCAAAGAAAACCAACCTAACAGTTACTTTAAGTGGTGACTCAAAAGATAATCCTCTTGCTTTACACTCTTGAACTGAATACTTTGGCTCTTCCAGTGAGTAGTTAACAAACTCTAAAGAGATTGTTTTGTTGAAATCGAAAATTGGAAAAACAGATTTAAATACTGCTTGTAACCCTTTATCTTCTCTTCTAGCAGGGGCTACATCTTTTTGTAAAAATTCTTCGTAAGAAGAAATTTGAAGTTTCATCAGTGTAGGTGGTTCAACAACTTGAGAACTTTTACCGAAACTGCGTCTATACCATTCGTTAGGACTGAAAACATTTGTCATTTGGTTGACTCCTAATATTCTTATATGCTTATACGCCAAAAAGGAAGTAAGGCTAGGCCCTACTTCCTTTAAAAAAATTATTTAAGTTTGAATTACTTAAGCTCTACTTTAGCTCCAGCAGCTTCAAGCTTTTTCTTAATTTCTTCAGCTTCTTCTTTAGAAACTGCTTCTTTTAGAGTCTTTGGAGCACTTTCTACGATCTCTTTTGCTTCTTTAAGACCTAGCCCAGTGATTCCTCTAACTTCTTTAATTACGTTAATTTTCTTAGCACCTGCTTCAGCAAGAACTACGTCAAATTCAGTTTTTTCTTCAGCAGCAGCGCCACCAGCAGCAGCTCCACCAGCAACAGCAACAGGTGCTGCAGATACACCAAACTTTTCCTCTAGCTCTTTAACTAGGTTAGCAAGGTCTAAAACTGACATTTGTGAAATGTGATCCATTAATTGTTCGTTAGTAAGTGACATATTATTCTCCTTAAATTGTTTTTTGTTTGTTAATTACTCAGCAGTTTCTGTTTCTGCTACTTTAAAATCTTTTAGGTTCTCAATACCTTGTTCTTCTGCAGCTTCCTTGATGTTGTTAGCCAGTCTTGCAAAAGCCGAAATAGGTGCTTGGAATGTAGCAAGTAATGTTGCAAGCATTTCATCCCTAGATGGTAATTTCGCAAGCTCAACTACTTGAGCTTCCTCTAAAGGTTCTTGTCTTAAAAACCCTTTTCCTAAAGTAATACTTTCAAGATCTTTACTTGACTCGTAGATTACCTTAGCTACTCCTGGTGCATCTTCAAAAGCAAATGCAACAGCATTTGTACCTTTAAGATCCTTCATTAGTTCTTCTGCATAAGTTCCTTCAGCAGCAATTCTAAAAAGAGTATTTCTCGTAATTACTACTGAACCATTTGCTTCTCTAACTTTTTTACGTACTTCAACAGCGTCATTGGCACCAACACCAATTAAGTTAGTTAAAAACAAAGCGTTAGCAGAACTGATCTTCTCTTTTAGATCGGCGATGACGGCATTTTTGTCGTTTCTTGTCATCATGTTTAGTCCTCCTTATTTATCTGGAGGGGGATTTGGGCAGGATTTATAAGCTTACGCTAAACCGACTTTCATCAACCCCAGATTATGCTAATTTACTTACGTCTACAGTATCTAATTTAATTCCAGGGCCCATTGAAGAACTGATTACAACAGACTTCATATAAGTACCTTTTGAGCTAGCAGGCTTCGCTCTAACAATTGCTCCTGCAATAGCTTTAAAATTTTCTAATAATTGATCTTCTGAGAAAGATTTCTTACCGAAAGCAAGGTGAACAATACCAGTTTTATCTGTTCTGTATTCAACCTTACCAGCTTTTTGCTCGCTTACTGCTTTTTCAACATCAGTGGTAACAGTCCCTAGTTTTGGGTTAGGCATAAGACCTCTAGGCCCTAAAATTCTAGCAATTCTACCGATTTTTCCCATCATATCAGGTGTAGCGATTACTCTATCAAAGTCCATCCAACCACCTTGGATTTTTTGGATAATATCGTCTCCGCCAACAAGGTCTGCACCTGCTGCTTCGGCTTTGCTGATATTTTCGCCAGAAGTAATAACAACAACTGTTACTTTTTTACCTGTACCAGCAGGCATAACAATCGCACCTCTGATCATTTGATCAGCATGTCTTGGATCAACACCAAGTCTAAAAGCAACATCAACAGTTTCATCAAACTTTGCAAAAGTTGCTTCTTTAAGAAGGTTTAATCCGTCATTAACATTGTAAAGCTTGTCTTTATCAACCTTAGCCCAAGCTTCTTTTCTTTTTGTATTTTGTTTTTTCATAGTTTCTCCTTAGGTACGAGCGATAACTTGTTATCTCCCTAAATTAATTATTTATAGTCTAGTTTTAATCCTGAAGATCTTACTGAGCCTTCGATTGTTCTTTTAGCTGCATCTAAATTTGCTGCCGTAAGGTCCGGCATTTTAGCATTAGCTACATCTTCAACGATCTTCTCTGAAACAGTACCTGCAACTTCATGTCCTGGCTTATGAGCGAAAGACTTCATTTTTAAATTCTTCTTTAAAAGATAAGTTGCCGGAGGCGTCTTAGTAATAAATGTAAAAGACCTGTCAGAATAAACTGTAATAATTGTAGGAAAAATTGTTCCAGCGTCTTTTTGAGTTCTTGCATTGAAAGCTTTACAGAACTCCATGATGTTTACACCTTTCTGACCTAATGCAGGCCCGATCGGTGGCGCAGGGTTTGCTTTACCCGCTTCAATTTGTAATTTGATAAATCCAGCTACTTTTTTTGCCATTTTAAACTCCTCGGTTCAAGCGACTTTACGTCTCCCGTTTGACTTATATTTATGCTTTTTCAACCTGTGTATCGTCTAGCTCAACCGGAGTTGGACGACCAAAGATTGAAACATTTACTTTTAATTTACCGTTAGGGCTAACTGTCTCAACTGTCCCTACAAATGATGCAAATGGACCTTCAATAACTTTAACTGAGTCACCTTCAGAGTATGCAACAGAAGATTTTGCTTTCTTAATACCGCCTTCTGACTCACCCATCATATAAGCAGCTTCATCATCAGTAATTGGAAGCGGCTGAGATGACGAACCACCCACAAAACCTGTAATCTTGTCAGTGTTCTTAACCAGATGCCAAGTTTCATTATTCATAATCATGCGGATGAGCATATACCCAGGAAAGAACTTCTTTTTAATATTTCTCTTCTTTCCGTTAACATTAGAAACTACATTCTCTTCAGGAACTACAATATCCGCAAAATATTCGCCCATTTTATGGTTTACGATATTTTCTTTAAGTGTTTTGATCACACGCCCTTCATATCCACTAAGAACATGTGCTATATACCATTTAAAATTAGGGTCTAATTGTTTTTCTTCTGACTCTGCAGCCTCAACAGCTTCTGTTGTTGTCTCTTCAGTTGTTTCTGCCACTTCTTGAGTGTTCTGAACCTCGTTATTATCGTCAGTCATAAAATATCCTATCTAATTAAACTTAAAAGCCATGTTGATACAAGATCAAACAGGCCTAAAATAAAACCTACGATCGTTACACCGATCATGATTACGATTGTATGCTTGTTCGTTTCAATTCTATTTGGCCAAACAACTTTTGATGCTTCCTCATAAACTTCTGCTAAGAAAGTAGAAGTTTGGTTGTTTTTGATAACATATATAAAGACACCAAAAGAAATTAAAACCGCTAAAAGTTGCGAACCTACCGGGAAAAAAGCAATTTTAGACTCGAGTGCAAACCACTCTCCAAGTTGTCTAAAAAAACTGATTAGAATATAACCCAAAATCATGCAAGTTATCGCAACTGAGGATTGAATCCACTTTTTACCATCATCTTTGCTAGCTAAAGACATTAATGCTTCCTTTGTAGTTGAGAATCTACCATATATGCGAAATTTATTGGGTTCTGTCTAGAAAAAATGTTGATTTTTCATGGATTATTATTTATGAGAGCGCCAAACACTTGTTTGCAACGCGACATTTAATTCTTTTCATTTATTACTTTTAATCCTTTGCAAAAACCACAATCAAAGATTACTGAGAATGAAGTCTTTATGTAAGCTTATTGGTGTGTAAATAGACTTAATACCATCATTTGGAGTTTGATATATCCCTCTCAAAACGCCTACTTGTTTTCCTTCGCTATTTAGGAGAGGACTACCTGAATCACCAATTGTTGTTATTGAATTATGACAAATTTTATTGTGGTACCTTGAAACTTCAATTCTATCATTCAAATATTGAGCACTTAGATCCTTTATATAGAATGGTTTCTCTGGATAATTAGCTATATCTAAATGGCTTACTGTTGTATCTGTTAAACCATAGCCTACCGAGGCAACTGAGATTTTTGAATCAGAAAAATCAAGACTGGTTCTGCGCATTTTTTGAGGTATTTTATAAAGAGTTTTGATAATAGCAAGATCACTTTGAGTTCGATCAAGATGCAATTTATCAAATAACTCTCTAACCTTCCCAAGCTCATTTTCCTTTATCAATTTACTCCCTTTAGCTTCCAATTCAGACTTTAGCTTGCTTAGCTGATCTTGAACTGAATAGTATTCATCTCTCAATTCCTTGTAGCCTTCAGGGTATAAAATATCAGTAACTTTTAATTTATAACCATTAATAACAATAGAAGGATTTCTTTTTCTCCCAAACCAACCTTCGTAAAGTTTAAATGGAATATTATCAAAACAATGTCCTGCTGTTAAAATGGCATAATCCGAAATCACTGTTGCAGTACAGGGCAAATACTTCCGTCCCTTAACTTCTAATTCAAACTGAAATACGTTCTTAAATTCACCATTTATATCTTCTGATCCATCTACAATAGCATGCCCACTGAAGGCGAAAAAAGCGAGAAATAATACAAGTCGAGTCATACTATTAGTTTAAAAGTATTATTCATTCCGAACAATTAAAGATGTAAAAAAGTGCAGGCCGTCTAAAAACTATGCAAGTTCGGCCACTAAACACACGCTCCTGCTCATTGACGTGCCCTTACCTCGCGAAAGCTTGCGCTCGCATCGTACTCGCTTATCCTTACGACGCTTTCACTCCCTTCGAATCCCATCTTCAGAACTTTTTCCAATAGTTTTGCCTAATGCTCTAGGAACGATAAGCGACGAGGAGGGAGCGTATTCAATATACGTGAGCGACAAGGAGTCGCTAGAGTGACGACGATGATTTGGTAAAAATATTGAGAAAAAGTGGCGGGCGCAGAGGGATTCGGCCACTAACCATTCGCTCCTGCTCATTTACGTGGCCTTACCTCGTGAAAGCTTACGCTCGCATCATACTCGCTTATCCTTACGGCGCTTTCACTCCCTTCGAATCCCTCTTTTGAGATCATCATTAAAAACAAAAAAGCCCTCACACAAGGCAAGGGCTTTTTTATTTTAGTGGCGGGCGCAGAGGGATTCGAACCCCCAACCTACTGATTTGGAATCAGCCGCTCTACCAGTTGGAGCTATACACCCAATAAAAAAAGCAGGGCATGGCCCTGCTTCTTGATATGTAATTTAGTTTAAATTACTTTGTGATTTCAGAAACAGTACCAGCACCGATAGTTCTACCACCTTCTCTGATAGCGAATCTTAGACCTTTTTCCATTGCAACGTTAGTGATAAGTTCAACTTCAAAAGCCGTGTTATCACCAGGCATGATCATTTCAGTTCCAGCTGGAAGAGTGATCGCACCAGTAACGTCAGTTGTTCTGAAATAAAATTGTGGTCTGTATCCTTTAAAGATTGGAGTATGTCTTCCACCTTCTTCTTTTGTTAGGATATAAACTTCACATTTAAAACCACTGTGTGGAGTAACAGAACCTGGCTTAATTAAACACTGGCCTCTTTCAACGTCTTCTCTTTTTGTACCTCTAAGAAGTAGACCAACGTTATCTCCAGCTTCACCTCTATCTAGAAGTTTTCTGAACATCTCAACACCAGTAATTGTTGTTTTTGTAGCTTCTTTGATACCGATAATTTCGATTTCGTCACCAACATTGATAACACCTCTTTCAATTCTACCAGTACAAACAGTCCCTCTACCAGAAATAGAGAAAACATCCTCAACTGGCATCAAGAAATCTTTATCGATATCTCTTGTTGGAGTTGGGATATACTCATCAACTTGAGCCATAAGCTCTAAAATTTTATCTCTACCGATCTCAGGGTTTTTACCTTCAAGAGCAGCAAGAGCTGAACCAGCAACGATTGGAGTATCATCACCAGGGAAGTCATAAGAAGAAAGTAATTCTCTGATTTCCATTTCAACTAGCTCTAGTAATTCTTCATCATCAACTTGATCAACTTTATTTAAGAATACAACGATTGCTGGAACACCAACCTGTCTAGCAAGAAGGATATGCTCTCTAGTTTGTGGCATTGGACCATCAGCAGCTGAACAAACAAGAATTGCACCGTCCATTTGAGCAGCACCTGTAATCATGTTTTTAACGTAGTCAGCGTGACCTGGACAGTCTACGTGAGCGTAATGTCTATTTTCTGTTTGGTATTCAATGTGAGAAGTATTAATTGTAATACCTCTTGCTTTTTCCTCTGGTGCAGAGTCGATTTCGTCGAATTTTCTAACGTCTCCACCCATAGCTTCTGCCAAAGTAACAGAAATAGCAGCTGTTAATGTTGTTTTACCGTGATCTACGTGACCGATTGTACCAATGTTTACGTGTGGTTTTGAACGGTCAAATTTTTCCTTAGCCATGTTATACTCCTTACAAAGTCTTAGTAACCTTAATATTATTAGGCGATAATTACTCTTATTTATACTAAAATGTCAATTGAGTATGCTTTATGCTTCCTTAACTGACAACAAAAAATCAAAAAAAACCGCAAAAAACGGATAAAAATGGAGCCAATGCCTGCTGTCGGAAATACCTTTTGGTATTTCTGGCGCAGAGCTAGGAGTGTTGAAATGATTTATCATTTCATTAACGACTCAGTGAGTTCCATCTGGGTCATAAAAATGGAGCTCACGACGGGAATTGAACCCGTGACCTCTTCCTTACCAAGGAAGCGCTCTACCCCTGAGCCACGCGAGCATCTCAAATTGAGAATCACCATTTATAAGTCATGCATAATAATAGTGTCGCGAAAATATATCAACTAAATATTATGCGTGATAGTATTTGCCTAATGAAGAAAAACCTTCCTTTTTCTATAGCCTGTGAAAGAAATAAAGAACCAATACTATCTGTTCTTAAAAAGTATGTTCTGTCTAATCGAAAACTACTCGAAATTGGTCACGGTACAGGACAACATGCAATGTACTTATCCCAAGAACTCCAGGTGAGATGGTTTGCTTCAGATCTTCCAAATAATAACATCATTCTAAAGAATAGATTAGCTCAAACTAATAACCCCTATCTTGAGGAAGTTTTCTCCTTGACTATTGGAGAGAAACCATTAGACGAACAAACTAATCAAAAATATGACTACCTATTCACTGCTAATACTTTTCATATAATGAGTGAGGACTTAGTTAGGATTTTCTGTGAGCAGGCCCAGAGCGTACTGAAAAAAAGTGCTTACTTGTTTATTTATGGTCCATTTAAATTTAATGGACAATTTACTTCTGAGAGCAACACTAAATTTGACCAGATTTTAAAAAGTAAAAACCCATTAATGGGTATTAGAGACTTCGAATATATTAAGAACTTATTTGCAGCCAACCACCTAAGCTTTGTAGGTTTAGAGCAATTACCTGCAAACAATCAGCTCCTAATCTTTCAAAGAAATTAATTTTTATCTAAATATTCCAATATTTCATTAACCTGATCGTCGGTTAACTCATCTCCTACAGTGTAAGCGATATAAGCATAACGAATCAAACAACCATCTGCTGTTTCTAAAGCGAGCCATAACAGTATTGAATCCCATGGTTTTCCAAGCTTTTTTGTTTTTTCAATAACTTTTTCTAGTTTTAATTTTTTAACTAAAGCTTGGCCCACTTTTGTTTTTCCAAAAGCTTGAACCATTGCAGGCCCTCTTACTAGCATCATAATATTTAGAATATTTACTTGTTCTAACAACACTTGTTCCCACTCAGGATCAATAAACTCTTGTGATCCTTCAATATTAAAGTCATCAAGTATTGGCAGAAAATTATTACTATCTATCTCAAATACACCATCCTTTAATACTTGTTGTATGAAATTGGAGTTTAATAATTCATCGTCAAGATAATCTGACAATTCAAGATCCGTTATTGACTTAGCATCGCCTAGAGCATCAGATAAATTCTTTAACTGAACTCGCGCTTTTGCTGTTTTTTCAAGGACTGTTATCCATCGATCCAAAATATCTTGAGTAAAACTATCTCCAAAAAAGCGAGAACTAATCAATCTTATGACGTTATAAGTATTAGATACTGTCTCTATTAATGACTTAAGGTAATTAAATTTTCCATGCTCATAGTTGGTAAACGATATTGCATTGTTAGCACCGTTTGTTTTAATTTCTTCCTCATAAAAACTAATAATTTTATGAGCTTGAACTAAAGAGTATAATTGAGCTTCTTGTTTTGCTTCAATACTAAGAGGGTTTGCTTTTAAATTTTCTACTACACTTGTTCTAGCATTAACCCAGCCTGAACTTGCATAAGTGGCTGAATTTAATAAAAAAAGAGATACTATTGCATAAATTAATCTATTCACTTGAAACCTTTTGTTTGTACTTGATTATTTTTGTTTGGTATATAAAACACAATGCAACTAATGTAAACAGCAATAGTTCTTTTCCTAAACTATTTTCCGCTTATAGCGACAAAACCTCTTGTGGCCTAAACTATTAATACGTAAAAACTTTTAAACAACATGGATGGGTGTATGAAAAAACTTCTTATAGCAGCTTTGCTATTTTCAAATTTATCAATTGCAGATGAGCGTTTAAAAGATGCTCCAATGGAGTGGCTTATCTCTGCAACAATTCAAAGTAAACTTAACCACGAAGGACATGATCTACATGATCACGGCCATAGCGATGATTTAGCAAATGATGAGCTCTTAAGAGAGATTTTTGAAACTGTTACTTATGATACTGATAATGACGAATTAATTTTGTCTTCTAGTTTGAAAACTTTGGATTTAAGAATGAAACTAGAAAGTTTTCTCAGTACTCAAGCAAAAAACAATCGTGTTGATGAAAAATATACTCAATGGCTCGATGAGGGAAAAGCGCAATATGATGTCACTCTTTATCGCACCAATTTTGCTCCTGAAGGTTTTTATTATTTAAATCATATTCATACTAACTTAAGTAAAGATAATTCCGAACTCAAGTGGCTCAAATATTCACCTCAAAAAACATATTCACTTATTAATAATCTTATTAAAAGACGTTACACAAAAGCTGCTGTTGCTTTCAATGACCATGATACAGACCGGGCTTACGACATGGTAAAGGATATTAATTATCCAAGTCTATATCCTTTAAGGTCTATTGAATGGGGCGGTTCAACCCATATGGGACTTGTTGGTATCAAAGAAAACTGGGACAACTTAGACAATGGAAGAAATTATTCTGGAGAAGAATCAATACGTCAAAGTCGTAGTAGTGATGGCTTTAGAATTGTTAACCACCCTAATAGAAAAAATAAACCTTTTCCCTACGCTTCTTGGTTAGATGCTAATGGAGTTGAAGTATGGAATTCAATCGTTGAGAACTCTCCATTTTTAATTTTTAAAATTGAGCGTTCATACAATAGAGATGCATTTCAACAATGGGTTGATTCAATGAAAACGGGAAAAACTTATACCGCAGTTGGGGGAAGTGATTTTCATTTTATGATTCCATGTTTAAGAGATCGAACTTTAATGTACCCAGCAAATTATATTCCAGCTGAAAACATTGAACAAACAGAAGAATATCTACAACAAGGTAGAGTTTCTTTTGTCACTCGTCCGACAGCACCAAAGCTTACTCTTCAAGCAAAGTTTGAAGGGCAAAATGACTGGGCAAATATGGGAGACAAGGTACAGGGAAATAAAAAACTAACCGTACAACTTTTTGGTGATTTCTCAGATACAAACAAAAGAATTGGTGGTTTTTGCTATAACACTGTTCGAAACTTTTATAGACTCCTTACTTTTTGGAAAAAACGCTTTTGGGAAATCAGATTTTACAATCTAGAAGGAGACTTAATTGCTAAAAGATCATTAAACCCAAAATGGTATCGTTACAATAGGCATTTCAGAGCGACTTTTGATTTAGATGTTCAAGGCACTGACTTAATTAGAGCAGAATTATGGGAAGTTAATAAAAGAGCACGTAATGTTGATCTACTTGGAGCCACTAACCCTATCTATATAAATTGGTAAACTATGATCCGTCCTGCGAAAAAAACAGATAAAGAATTTATAATAAATGCACAGATTCATATGGCCCTTGAAACCGAGAATTTTGAACTCGATAGGGCCATTGTCTCCAAGGGCGTTGAAAAAGTTTTAGAAAATAAAGCCTTAGGCATTTATTATGTTTTTGAATTAGAAAATGAGGTGGTTGCTTGTCTTCTTACCATCAACGAATGGAGTGATTGGAGAAATTCTTTTTGTCTTTGGATACACTCTCTATATGTTTCTCCGAACCAACGTGGCAAAAAAATATTTAAAAAGATGTATCAGTTTCTTCAAAATAAAGTATCTAAATCTGAAGATTATTTTGGTCTAAGACTTTATGTCGATAAAACCAATACCAAAGCCATTGATGTTTATAACGGCCTTGGCATGAGTAATGAACATTATGAATTATTTGAATGGACCGCTGACTCGTAAATTGAATTGTAAATCAATTCTTCTAAGTCAACTAAACACTCGTCAAGTAAGCGCCAATAGAAATAGTCATCAGCACTCATTTCTTCTGGAATTTTTACAGCGTTAAAAGCACACTGAAACTTAACCTCTGGAACTACGCAATCCTCTTCCTGACGAGAGCATTCTTGAGTTTTAAAGCCTACACTTTTAACTGTTGTAGTTGTTGCTTCTCTTCTAGATTCAAACACCTTTAATGATTCAATTAAGTTTGCACCAAATGTATCTTCATAACCATAAACAGTCATATCCAAAGTACAAGAATCTTTCTGACATGCCATTGAATTTGCGTAATAATTTAAGTCTCCTCCGCAATAAGTATCAGGGCAAATATTATCTAAGTAATTTGCAACCTTGGTTGCTTGCGCAGGTGATAAAACTGCCGAGTGTGCTAAATTCAAATTAAAAAGTAAAAGTAATGCTAAATATTTCATGCTCTCTCCCTGTGTGAACATTAATTACTTCCAGAGAAAAAGACTGTAAAATAGAATGAAATTAATATAGGTATCTAAAAATTAGATTCTCAACAAGACTCTGTCTACAAACTTAGTCAATAAAGCTGCAGACTCTGGTGTTTCCACAGAAGCATCAATAACACGTTGGAAATGATCACCATTATCTGTGTACTGAGACTGATAAATTCCAAGGCGTTCTACTAGATGCGCACGACTAACTTCCGGATGAAACTGAAAACCCCAGAACGGCTTATCTTTAACTTTAAATGCGTGAATACACTGATCCGTAAAAGCAAGATTTATGCAACTATCAGGGAGCTTTGTTACTTTTTGTTTATGGACTGATACTGCATAAAATTCGTTTTTAGTATCTTCAAATAATAAATCAGATTTAGCATCCCCTGTTAAACTAATTGGTAATGTCCCCATTTCAAAATCTTTTTCCTGATGCAACACCTCACCTCCCATAGCAACTACGGCCATCTGAAAACCGAAACACGAGGCAAACACAGGAATATTGTTTTCGAGACAGAAGTTTATTAATTTGTAACTGGAGGGTAAAAACGGGTTCTCATCGGGCTTCAATACGTTAGATTCGCTCGTGCCTCCTATGTACAAGGCATCATATCCGCTTAAGATTTCGGAGTTAAACTCTGGTTCCTCAAATACATCAAGAATATCCACCTGCGTTTCATCAAGTTTAGAAAAAGAACAGAACGCTTCTCTTTCTTGAATCTTGATTCGTGCATCTTTTCTTATTTGCATTAACAGAATTTTAAGTTCTTCTCTTTTCATTACCTACAATTTTTAAAATTAAACTTCGCATATATTATAAGCTTGATTCTTAATTTTATCTGCTAAGCAAATTTTGTACTTTTTTCTTTTCTTTATTTGAAGAGCAGAAAGAAATTAAATCATCCTCTCTTATTGCCTTTACCTGCTGTTGAAATTTCTTAATCTTGTTTTTCTTTTTATAACAACTTGCTACTCTTCTAAGGGTTTGAGAAATATGGTCTACTTCAGGGCAACGAAGGGATTTAGTTGTCTTGTAAGCTTTTTGGCCTAAACTTTCTGGTAAATGCCTAACTGCCTCTTCGCCAACTTTAGCTATACACTCACCACTAACTGTTCCTGAATTACTAGCTGCTGCTTCGGCTAAAATAATAGGTGAACAAATCGTTATTCCCGCTCCAATACCTGCTACAACATAGATCGCAATATCTGATGCATAACCCATTCCAGTCAAAAGATAACTTGTTCCATGCCCCACTCCCTCTTTTGTTAGTTCATAAAACTTAGTTAATGGATTCTGTTCACTTTCAGATAAATACTGAAGGCAATTATCAGCACTTATTTCTGCAGACTTTACAAAGTATCTTTCTTCATGATTTTTGTATGAACATGACGACAAAAGAAGTATTATAAAAAAAATACGCATTATAAATTAATTTTTAATTAGATAATCTATCAAGCTCTTTTAAAATTCTATCTACCTCTTGGCGATACTCTGTCTGAGCTTCTTCCGTTTCTGCGGTGTAAGACATAAGGCTCACTGAACAACCTGAAGTTGTATAATATTTAGAGTTATAAGGATAAGAAAATACTAAATAGACTCCATTGTATGGTTTAAATGAAACCCCACAATTTGCACCAGTATCAGGCTCTGCAAGCAAATAAAAGAACTTTGAATATTTACCCTTATAATACTTAACAACCCTCATACCTGTTTTATATAGATCAAAGCTGTAATTATCTTCTCTTACAGTTGTATAATACTTTCCGCTATCAGTAGGGACAACTAAAGCTACCGAACTTGCATGCTTATATGATTCGGCAATAGACTCCTCACTACAAGAACAAGCAAATGATGACGCAGCAATAAAGCCAGATAAGATAAATGTAATTAGTAATTTCATATTAACTCCTATATTTAGAAGCCAAGAGGTAGCACGTGAGCACTTTGAAGTAAAGATAGCTTCCTCTGCGCATCATTATTTTCAGAGAAGCCTATCCTTTTTCTTTTTTCCAATAGTTTTATCTCATGCTCTAGGAGTGATAAGCGACGAAGAGGGAGCGTATTTAATATACGTGACCGATAAGGAGTCGCTAGAGCGACGCCGATGATGAGGTAAAAATATGCTTTCTTCACACTTAATGGTGTTTTCACTGCATCAAAGTTTATAAGTCGGACATAGAAATCAATCGGTTAGAATTGT
>CATLVU010000048.1 GCA_950061135.1 uncultured Oligoflexia bacterium | reverse complement strand
AAGCAAATTTAAAAGAACAACACAAAACGATACTCGCTTTACAGGATAAAATTCAGTCATATCAATCAGAAGATCTTTTTTCTAATATTACTAAGCTTTCAAATGGAGTTGAGCTTTGTATTGTTGACTATAAAGATGGAAGCCCTAAAGACTTTAGAAACTTATCAGATAAATTTGTAGATAAGAACCCAGAAGCAGTTTTGCTCCTGTTTGCTAAAGATAATGATAAGGTGTCTATCCTTTTGAGAACTAATAAGAAAAATTCAAATATTAAATGTAATAATATTTTCAAAGAAGCAATAGCATTATGTAATGGTCGCGGCGGCGGTCGTCCTGATATGGCACAAGGGTCCGGCGAACATACATCATTTGAGGAATTCAAAAACTTTGTTATTCAAAAACTTGAGGAAATTTAATGAAATATATCGTACTCATCTTACTTTTTTTTTCATGCTTGGCATGCACCTCTAAAAAAGATTCTAAACTAGGCCAACTAAATCTTGCACTAACAAGTAATATCCCTACTCTTGATCCGGCAGTTAGCTATGACACCGTATCAGCTGAAGTTGTCTACCAAGTTTATGAAGCTCTGTATGAATACGATTATCTCGTAAGACCTTATCAATTAAAGCCTTTACTGGCTGAGAGTTTTCCAAAAATAGAAAACGACGGTAAAAAGTATACTATCAAAATTAAACGAGGGGTTTTTTACCATACTAACCCAGCTTTCAAAAATGAAAGAAGAGAAGTCGTTGCCCAAGATTTTATTAACCAAATCAAGCGAATTGCTTATAAGCCTACTCAAAGTAATGGGTGGTGGTTATTTTCTAACAAAGTCAAAGGACTTGATGAGTTTAGAGAAAAAACTAAAGACCTAAAACAATTTTTAAACTCTGAAGTTTCAGGATTGCAAGCTCCTGATAAATATACACTTGTCATAGAGTTGAAGGATATTTTTCCACAACTCATTCATGCCCTAGCAATGGCATTTACAGCACCTGTAGCTACTGAGGTTATTCAAAAGTATGATAATAATTTAAACTTAAACACTGTGGGTACAGGCCCTTATATGCTTAAAAAGTGGAACCCCAATAATACTCTGACATTAATTAGAAACCCTAATTATCACGTTGTAAAATATCCCTCAGATGGTGACTCTGTTGCTCATGAAAAAAAACTTTTGAAAGACGCCAATAAAAAACTTCCTTTTATTGAGAAGATTACTTTTCATATTATGAAAGAGGCACAGACTCGATGGCTAAACTTTCTGCAAGGTAATATCGATGTAATTACTTTATCAAAAGATCACTTCCCGCTTGCTCTAAATAAATCGGGAGGACTAAAATCTGAAATAACAGAAAAAAATATTCGCCTAGAAATTGCTCCGACATTAACATTTTGGTGGTTAGCTTTTAATATGACCGATCCTCTACTAGGAAAGAATCTATTATTAAGAAAGGCGATTGCTCACGCTGTAGATACAAACCGCTATATTAAAGATTTCACAAACAATATCGGACTTAAAGCTAATTCCATTTTTCCTCCTGGTATTATTGGTTACTCTCCTTCTACTAAAACAAGCTTTAATGCAGATAAAAATACTGCCCGTGAGCTACTAAAGAAAGCCGGTTTTCCCAATGGTGAAGGCTTACCTGTAATTCAATATGATGTTAGAGGGGCTAGTACTGTTGCACGGCAAATGGGCGAGTTCATCCAAAAAGAACTGGCCGAAGTCGGTATCAAAATAAATGTAAATACTAATTCTTTTTCCGGTTTTTTAAATAAAGCTCGAACTGGACAATTACAAATGTGGCAAGGTGGCTGGGCGATGGATTATCCAGACCCAGAAAATGTGGTTCAGCTATTAACAACTAAAAATCATCCACCAGGGCCGAACTCAACTTATTTTTCTGACCCAGAAGTTGATAAGCTATATGAGAAACTGAGTAAAACGATTGATACAAACAGACAAAAAGAACTTACTTCCGAAGTAGAGCAAATTATTGATCAAAAGCTACCTTGGGTAATGCAATACTATACAAGAAATTATATTTTACTCCACCAAAGAGTAAAAAACTTTCGACAATCGGACCTCATTCGGAACTATATTAAATACTTACGTGTTAATTAGAAAATTTTGCCTAGTAACCCTGTTTATTAAGTAAAAAGAGAAAATCACCCGAAAAATCATTAGAGGTAACCAACTCGAGGATTGAGACATGAGATTTTCCTGCAACAAAGTACTATTTAGTGCTCTATTTATTTTATTGTCCTTTAATCTCCACGCTAGAGATTATCTGATTTATTCTGTATCTGAAGATATCCCTATGGGGTTTGAAAATGAAAAACCAGCTAAGAACTATTATCTCAATATCGGTGAAAACCAAGGTGTAGATGAAGGGACTACTGTTGATGTTTTCAGAACCGTATCTAAATTAAACCCTTATGATAATCAAAAAAGAATTAATTATAAAATTAAGGTTGGAGAACTAAATATAATTCACACTGACAGCGAAGCATCTATTGCAGTATTTAAAAAATTTGCAGCTGACTTTGAAGCTACTGTTTATGAAGTAAAAAACTTTATGATTGGTGATCATGTTGCTGTTAATGTCGATTGAAAGCTAAATAAATAATTCTTTTGATTTAATATACCTCCCAACCAAAACTTCATTTTTGATTTCTAGATATTCTACTTCTATCAAATACTCTGCTTGAACACTAAACTCCCCACCATAAATGTGAACCTTACTTATTCGCTTGCCATCAAGATACCCAATAAAATGAAATTCATTGCGTTTTTTAATTTTTTTTAAACATTTTGAAATTATATAGACTCTCTTCATATATTTTACACTGCAAGAAAGATTATATTTACCTATTGTTAAGCTATTGAAATGTTTACAAATAAACAGAGTTCAGAGAAAATTTATCTACACTATGAAAACAATTGGCGATTTAATATTAAAAAGAGTTCAACTCTCACCAAAGCAAAATAGCGTTGGTATCGTTGGTGCAAATAAGCGCCCTGTTTTTTTATCCTTCATTGATTATTTCAAAAAAATTGAATCCCTATCACTTGCACTATCCATGATTGGATTAAAGCCACAACAAAAAGTAATGATTTGGGCCAAGTCCAGCCTCGACTGGCACTTAATGGACTTATCAATACTTTGTAATGGATCAATTACAATTCCTGTCCATCATGATATTTCTGAAGAAGACTTTGCTTATATCTGGGAACACTCAGAGGCTGAATATTTAGTCGTAGATGATTTAAAAAAATTCCAACAATACTCTCGAAAACTTAAACGAGTCCCGAATAAAATTATTGTTCTTAGTGATGCTTCTATTCAGTCAGATAGTGAAGACTCATATATAAATTTAAATAAATTAACAGAACTTGGTATTCAGGAAGTATCTCTAAATCCTGACACTTTTAAAAGCCGATTAAAAAGTCTTAGTGCAAACCATGTTGCCACGATCGTCTATACTTCAGGTACTACTGCCAATCCAAAAGGCGTTATAATTACTCATAAAGCGATTATGCAAGTTTTGAGTAATTTGAAAAAGTTTTCCCAAAAATCCATTACATATAAAGATCGATTTGTTAGTTGTTTGCCTTTGGCCCATATTCTAGGTCGATGTGAATCATTTTTTTCATTAAACTTTGGATGCGAATGTGTTTTTGTTTCTGGAGCACAATCATTAGTAAAGAATATAAAAACTCTCCAGCCTAGCTTTTTAATTTTAGTCCCACTCATTTTAGAACATATTCAACAAAAAATTATTTCTGAAATCTCTCATAGTGAATTACAAAAATTTCTTTTTGAGACTGCTCAAAAAACTTCTGACTCATTTTATTCGGCGATTGATCGAAGTGAAAATCCTAAACACTTTGATATTCTCGCTCACCAATTATCAATGAAGTTTATCTACAATAATATTTATAAATCCTTAGGTGGCAACTTAAGGTATATTATTACGGGGGGCGCTCCTCTATCACCTGATGTATTTCATTTTTTTAGAAATATAAAAATCTCCGTACTCGAAGGTTACGGATTAACCGAAACCTTTGCACCTTGTACTGTTAATCCTCTTCATAAACAATATGCTGGAACAGCAGGTGTTCCAATTGGTGATGTTGAAATAAAATTTGGTCATGATAATGAGATTATGATCAAAACTGACGCCTTGTTTTCTGGTTATTTTAAAGACAACGAGGCTACTGAAAATGCTTTTGAAAATGGATGGCTTAAAACTGGAGACATCGGTCATTTTTCCAATAAAGGAAGTCTTATAGTAACAGGCAGAAAAAAAGACTTAATTATAACCAAAGGTGGAAAAAATATTGTCCCATACAAAATCGAGCAAATGCTAAATAAGTCTGATTATATAAATTTCAGTATGGTAATTGGTGATAAAAGAGAGTTCTTAACAGCATTAATTGCCATTAAGCCCTTAAAATGCATACAAAACTGCAAAGAAACAACAGAAGATTTCACTATTCAAGAGCTGGCCCAACACCATGAAGTAAAGAAACTTATAAAAAAAGAAATAGAGAGAATTAATAAAAACCTAGCTGGTTACGAGCAAGTTAGAGACTTTAAAATTGTCCCGATTGAAAATAAGTCTGAATTTCATACTTTGTCATTAAAACTCAAAAGGGCAAAGCTAGAAATACAGTTTAAAGAACTTATTGCCGCAATGTACCATTGACTTCAGAAGTGAAAACCACTATAAATTGGTGTTCAGTATCAAATATAAGGAATTAAGCATGGCCCGTGTAACAATCGAAGACTCTTTAGAAAAAGTTGAAAACAGATATGAATTAGTACATCTAACAACAAAAAGGGTTAAGCAACTAAAAGATGGTGCAGAACCTCTTGTTAGAAGTAAAAATAAGGATGTTGTTACTGCATTAAGAGAAATTGCTGCTGGAAAAATCTCTCACGCACCTGTTGAAGAGTACGATTCAGACGAATTCTAAAGACTTTTTCTTATATCATTAAGTTTTCTACCACAGAAAGTACCTTTGGTATCAAACTCATCTTTTATTGAATCTAGATTATAATCAAAAGTATTTGAACAGATGAAGTTATTATATCCTTCTAGGTCAGCACTAAAATTATCTTTCTTACGAGATATACAGTTTGGAAACTGCCCACAAATATCTTCATACGGGCCATCAAACGATCCCTTAGAAAACATCTCATCAAAGCTACTTCTACCACTATCTAAATAAAACATACTGGTTGATAACTTGCAGGTACGAATTATAGCACCAAGATTAGAAAAGATCTGATCTTTTTCAGTCTCGCTATATCCATCGCTTCTATAGTTTTTCAAAACTCTTTTTAGTGACTTCCCTTGATCTTTCAAGTCTCTTACAAACAAATCCTTTGTTTTCCCCACGAAGGCAGCCAAAGTTCCATTCAATACACGTTGGTCATTAATTTTTATATCAGCATCTAAAACTTGTTGTAGTTCATTTGATAGTCGGTTACCTTCAAATGTTGCTAAATTTGAAATAAAACGAAATCTTTCTAAGTCCACCTCTGAGCTTTTTTCATTTTTGATTTTCATATCGGCATAAGCTGAGAAAAAGCTATTAAAATTAAAACTATCCTCAGCAGATTTAGATGCTAAATCTTTTTTAATATCTCGTATAATCTCTAGCTTATTCTTTCCTGAATTTGATTTATAAGTCTCATATGCCTTTCGCAGAGTTTGGTAAATAGAATTATTCTGTTGCTCTTGTTGATTAAAACTTTCGTAAAGCTTCTCAGAGGTATTCAAGTCTGTTTCTGCGTTCTCAAAAATATAATTTTTTGCATTGTTAAACACATTAAAAAAGTTCGTATTATCTACACCCTCAAAAAAAGTTAATAATTGTTTTGCCGATGAATCTTTAGAAATAACAGAAGCAGCACTCGCCAGCTCTAAAACATTATTTGGAATCCCTACAATGTTTTCTTTATAACAAATTGGTTCATCTTTATTTAATTTCCACTGATTGTAAGCAGGCCGATTGTTTGAACATCGCGCCTTCTCAAGAGCTAAATGCATACATTGTACTTGTTCAAATTGTCTTTGTTTTTTTAGTTTCTCCAAGGGATTTTCTCTCTGAGAGACCAAAGGTGCTATAATATTAGTAATAGCACCAACTGCAATTCCTGGATAAGCAAAGCCAACTAATGATAAATAATCCGTTGCTACATTAAAAACAGATTCTTTGATTGCATTATTTCCATCCGAGCAATTTCCCGCAACCACTTGTCCAAGCAGGTTAGACATTTCTAGAATTGAACTAGATTCTAATTGGGCTAGCTCTTCTTCAACTTGACCTTCACATGCTATCTCTTTAGATTTCAGTTTTGAGCCCAAAGCTTTATCTAGGCATTGAAATTTATTTTCTTCACTCGCTGAAATTGTTTCTTCTTCAGCAAAAGGTGTGCTCATAGTCATCCCATACTGATCATATCCTCCACCACCACAGTCAGAAAAAAACAAATTATCAGAAGGAATATCTAGGTCTTCTTTCACATAATTTATCGCAATATTAAAATGCATTTTATATGTTTGTTTATAATTTACACAGCTTACATTTCCAGACCTTCCTGTTATATCAACTTGATCCCCTCCAATCATTCCATCATAGTCTCTTCTGGAATCTCTATGCCTTTGTAAGTCTTTAAATCTTCCTTTAACTCTTTCAATTGCGCTTCTATCAAGAGCTTCACATTCTTCTGAGTTTAAACTATCTAATAAGCTAATTGAGTTTTCTACCAATTGATTTACGTTTGCACTACGTTGTGAAAAAGGACAACTCTCAAGGTCTTGTTGTGTATATGATGGGTATTGAGTCCCACGGCTCTCTATTTGTGAAGTTCCATCCATAGAACCAAAAAATCCTTCATCGTCAAAACCGATTACTTGAGTGACTGCTGTAAAAGAAAATATAAAAAGTAGTATTTTCATTTCAACATCTCGCTCATAAGCTTATCTACAGCTGTAGACGCATCCTTCGCATGGGATGGAATTGTGAAACTTAAGATTTCTAATTCGTAAATATTTTCCAATCCTGACAACGAGCTAGGTGTAATATATTGTTGTGTACTTTGCTTTCCAACTTTGAAATTTGTAATACAAATATTTTTCGACCCTATTTTTTTGTAAAGAGTAGTTCCTTTTTGTTTAATAAGATTTTTTTTCAACCTTTTTTCGCAATACTCTTTGAAGTCTTCTCTTATCGTAAGTTTGAAAGATTTTAGTTCCGTATCCTTGCTATGAAATGCGACGAGACCTACGACTTTTGCATTCTCTAAAATTTTATGATTATTATTAAAAAGTTTTTTAGGCGAATAGTAATACCAATCATCACTTAGAGTATATTTCTTTCCTGCGAATTTAATAAATTTACTTTGAGTTGTGCCATAGCTCTTAAAGCTCAAAAGTAATAAAACGAATATCAGATTAAAGTATTTATTCACCTATTCATGATAGAGTATTTAAAAGTTATATTCAGCCGGTATTTTTTTCGACTACTTAAAAGCTATTTTTAAAACTTCATCAAAGTGCTGTACTGGATAGAACTTTAATCCTTTACGATGCCTCTCAGGTACTTCTTTGAGATCCTTTTCATTGTCAGCTGGTAGAATTATATCCTTAATCCCTGCTCGCTTTGCAGCTAAGACTTTTTCTTTTATCCCCCCAACAGGCAAAACTTTCCCCGTTAAAGACAACTCTCCTGTCATGGCCACATTTCCACGAACTTTTTTATTCTTTGATAAAGAGTAAAGAGCGAGTGCCATCGTAATCCCTGCACTTGGGCCATCTTTTGGAGTAGCCCCTGCTGGAAGATGTAAATGAACTTCATGGTTCGCTAAAAAATCTAAAGACTCTTCTGGATCTTTTCCTTCATCTTTTTTCTTAGCTTTTTTCTTTTTACCTTTTGAAGTTTCTTCTTGGTCTATTTCATCTTGAAGAAGTTTTTGAACATAACTGTATGCAAGGTTCGCTGATTCATTCATAACGTCCCCCATCTGCCCTGTAAGCTTAAATCCTTTACCTTTGATTGGTAAAGTTTCAACAAAGAGAATTTCTCCACCATATGCGGTCCACGCAAGGCCCGTAACAACTCCAGGGATTAAAGGTTTTTGCGCAAATTCAGATTCAAAAATCTTAGGGCCCAAGATCGGCTCTAAGTCTTTAGGCTCTGGTGAGAATTTCTTTTTAGACTTAAGCCTTACTTTCTTTAAAGCTGCATGCCTACAAAGCTTAGCAATAGTTTGCTCTAATCTTCTAACACCTGCCTCTCTTGCATAATCACTAATTAAAGCTTTTAAAGTTTTAACAGTTATTGAGAAGTCTTGTTTTGTTAACCCATGCTTTTTTAATTGTTTTGGAATAACCCATTTTGTTGCAATAGATACCTTTTCCTCTAAAGTATAACCACTAACTTCGATAACTTCCATTCTATCAAGTAATGGCTCTGGTATATCTCCCATATAATTTGCGGTAGCAATAAATAAAACTTTAGATAGATCAAAAGGAACGTCTAAGTAATTATCAATGAATGTTTTATTTTGTTCAGGATCTAAAACTTCCAATAATGCTGAGGCTGGATCACCTTGAAAACTATGTCCTAATTTATCAATTTCATCGAGCATTATTACTGGGTTATTAACTTCAACCCTCTTTAATGCTTGTAATAACTTCCCAGGCATTGCACCAACATAAGTTCTTCTATGTCCTTTAATCTCTGCTTCATCTCTCATCCCACCTAGAGAAAAGCGGTAAAACTCTCTACCTAAACTTCTTGCTATTGAGTGGCCTAAAGAAGTTTTCCCTACCCCAGGAGGACCCGCTAAACACAATATTGTTCCATCATATTCTGGCTTAAGAGCGCGAACAGCAAGAAATTCTAAAATTCTCTCTTTCGCTTTCTCTAGTCCGTAATGATCTTTATCTAAAACTTTAGCAGCAGCTTCTATATCTGCATTATCCTCTGACTCTTTATCCCAAGGAAGTCCTGTCATCCAATTTAAGTATGTTCTTGTAATATTATACTCAGGAGATGAGTCAGGAATTGATTCTAGTCTTTCAACCTCTTCCATTGCAGCTTTTTTTGCTTCCTCTGGCATATTGATATTATCTAAAAGCTCTTTAAACTTTTTAACTTCTTTTGTTTTATCATCTTCATCAAGGCCAAGTTCAGACCTGATAACTTTAAGTTGCTCTCTTAAGAAATATTCTCTTTGATACTTGTTAACTTTGTCGTTAACCTCGTCTGTAATTTTTTTCTGTATATCTGCAACATCTTTTTCGCGTTTCAAATAAACTAATAATTTTGCAAATCTTTTTTTCACTACTAAAGTTTCAAGAAAATCTTGGGCCTCTGGAACATCTAATGAAAGAGCAAATGCTACTAAGTCAGCAAGAGAACCTGGACTTGGTGAATTTAGCATCGCAAGCTTCATTTCTTCATTAAAATATGGATTTATTTCACTAAGTTTTTTAACTTGATTTATGATTGACCTAATATAGGCATTCTATTATACATCCACTTCATCGACATCATCAAATAACTTTACCCTTGCGACCAACAAAGGCGCTTCTTGAACAAATTTTTCTATTCTATATCTTTTTAGGCCATGGACTAAAAGGTTAACTGACCCATCAGGTAGTTTTAATTTTTTAACAACTTTGCAGAAAACACCGACTTTATATACATCCTTAGAAGACAGATCTCGAATCTCATCCTCATAGGCTTCCATTTCATATTCTTCTATACTTCCTCTTGCAGCTTGCTCTTCCTCGTCTTCATCTTCAACAACATAGCGCTGTCCCTCTTTGAATTTAACTAAGTTTAAAGCAACATAGCCTGCACGAGAAACTTCCTTATCCAACTCTGGTGTATATTTATCTTCGCTTAGAATAATAGGGGCTATCATACCCGGGAAGATTGGACTATTAACAATTGGGATGATGACAACTTCTTTAGGTAAATCTCCTTGAGTTGCAACTTCTAAGTTCAGCTTCACATTGTCCTGATTCGACATTTATTTTTCCTTTTTATTTTTTTATATCAATTACAAGTCTTCCTGGATTTTCTAGATAGAAAATATCAAAACTAACATCTTTATCAAAGCTAAGTTCTAATGAAAGGCTTTTAGAATCAATTGGGTAAAAATCAATATTTTTTAAATACTTTACATGGTTTGGAGAACTAATTCCTTCTCCTAAATCTGTATTGAATAAATCAATAAAAATCTTAGAGTCTTTTGATATTAGTCCATAAATTTGAGGAGGTTGTGCTGTAGAGAAATCTAAAACAACTCGCTCGTAACCACGTGACTTCACATATGAATTTCTAATACTAGTTAACTTTTGTCTTACTGGGTTTTCCTTAGAATGAAAAACACCCTTATCTAAGAAAATTGACTTTTTTCGAGACGATATTTTCCAAATTCTCTCTTTCAGTAAATCCTGACCATAAGAAATTGGAGATAGAAACAATATTGAAACAATAAAGAATAATAACGATTTCATAACAGTCCTTGTTAGTTAGTTATTATGAAATTCTACTGAAAAATAAGTATTTAGACAAAGATTTAGTCTTTTTAGATGCAATTAGTATCAATAAGAATGAAAGGCCGAGTAAAAAACTCAAAGGCCCTTGGGGACCTCCTCGATCATCAATTGTTCCACAAGTTGGTGCTGAGTTTGTATTATTCTGTTCTTCATCTTCAGAAAGGTTATCTACTCCTGTTCTCACAAAAATATTTCCCTCTAAGCAACTTGAGTTATCTTCATAAGAAGTGAAAACTGATTCTGATTCAAAGTCATATGAAAGTAAGTAGTGATAAAGTACTGGCGTAAATATGCTAGGAGTGCCTACTAGGTCTTTTTGATCAGTGAAATCTATTAGTTTTGGCACAATCTTAATATAAAGAATATTGTTTTCTTCAACGGTTGATAAAACAAAACTTATATCTAAATCAGATCGCTTTTTATCATAGATTGAATCAAAGCCTGAAGGATAGGAAGTGAAGTTTAATTGGTCCTCACGTTTTATTAATATATCCGCTTCAAATTTATTATAAAGACTAGAAACATCAAACTTTAAATTTACAACTTGGTTGCTAGGAGTAATTTCAAACTCTCTTAAGTCTAGTTTGAGTTTATCATCACTAATACCTATCTGATCAGGGTCTACATAACCCCAGAAAACACTTCCTTGATTTAAATCTAATTCATAATAATCATCTTCCAACTTACTAATTAGAAAGCCACTATTTAATTTCGGCTCACAATTAATAGCTAAAAAGCCTAAGTCTATATTCGAGTCTGTCACCTCTATCACTTGGGGATATCCTCGGTCTAAATTCCCACATGTACCAAATGGCGCCAAGACAATATCTGATTTGTTACAAATCTGATAATTAGTAGCATCTTCAGTAATGCTTATAGCATCTGGGTTATATAGCCGATCAACTGTTATAAAATATTTTCCACTCGGAACATTCTTAAACTCAAACTGACCTTCAGAGTTTGTAATTTGTCCTTGTAATACCTTGTTTGTTTCCTTGTCATAAAGCCTAATGTGAATACCGAAAGCAGGGACAAAGTTCTGGGCCACAACTATTCCTGATATCTTTTTATCTTTAAGCGTATTGTATAAATCTTTAAACCCATTTTTATCATCGTCAGAAATAATATTTTGGCCTTTAAAAACACTATAAAACATCGCGGAACCAATCACTTCTGAATGATCTAGACCCAAAAGATGTCCTAACTCATGTGAAATAATATTTCCCAAGTAGGTTTCATCACTATCTGAAACATTTTTATAGGCCACCAAATCAAATGGGGCAAAACTTGAATCGTTGATGATTATTTTTCCCTCTGATATATCCCCTGTATCATCTGAGTACTGAAGTGACGTAATAGCAAGAGCGCTTGCACCAAAGTATTGTGATTTATTACTAAAAATAATTTCAGCAACAGCTTCTGATGTCTTTGTAGTTAGAAAAATTTCATAATCATTTAGTGCATCAAACTGAACTATAGATTCCTCGACCACAGACTTAATTTCCGAGTCAGATAAATTGGCAGTGCTATTTCCAAACCTATTGTAATTGATTTTAATTCCAATTTTCTTATCACTTCGATTCCAACGGATTTTACTGTCATTTGTAGTTAACCCAAAAGTATAAGCAAAAACTTGGCCCGTCATCAAAAGAGAAGATAAAAGCAATGCTCTCATTTCTTTCTCCTTTGCAAATAAATTATCATGATTGTGATCCCTAAAAAGATTAGGCCAAGTAAATAATTTATACTCCTCTTGTCCTCTAAGAATTCAGAGTTGTTATTTTTAACTTTATTTTTTCTTACTGCTTTAGATTTTTCAGTGATTACTTTTTTAATATTTTCTTCACTTGATAGTGTTCTTGCCTTTAATTGTTCATGGGTCAAGTACCAATGTTCACCTTCAATGACTTTCACTGAAATTTTAATAAAGTCATTCAATTTAAATGTTGGGACATTCCCTGCTTTATAAGTACTTCCTTTAAGTTTTCCTCCAGGCAAAAATATATCACTCCCTCCAACGGTGATTTTTGTTTTCACTCCTAGAACTTCATCTTTTAAATATTCAATTTTTTCTACATGACCTGTTAATTGTGTTTGTTTTTCAACTTTATCTAAACGAATAATTTTGTTTCCATACAAAGCTGCATGGCCATTACTTATTCCTAAAAAACTAACAAATAGAAGTATTTTTATCACATATACATATCGTCATTCTGTGGGCTTGAAGTTAGATCATTTTTGTAATTTTAGATATTTAACTTGATTAGGTATGATTTTTTTCAGTTGTTCATTTTGATCAAGTAATAAAATTGTATTACCTGCTAAATTGAGTTGTTCTAAGTAGCGAATAACATTCGCTAAATCAGCTTCTGATAGGCCGAAAGAAATATTTTCAATTATAATTAATGTATCAGATAGCTTCTTGAGAGTTTTACTCAATAAATATAAGCGCTGCTTTTCACCACCTGATAAAGTATTAACTTCTCTTCCAAGTGATAGATAGTCTAAGTTTAGCTGCTCCATGCCTCGAACAATTCTTTGAAACTTTGGTGTTAATTGAATTTGGGAAAAGGCATCCACGATAGGTAAGTCATAACCTTCTGAAACAGTATACACTCCATTGTTAATTGTTGAATATTTTTTCTTAAGTCCTGTTCCATTACAATCTTCACATTTTAACAACAGATCTTCCAAAAATTGCATTTCTATAATTTTTAGACCTTTACCATCACAGTCTGGACATTGACCTAATTGAGAGTTTTTTGAAAAATGTCCATCTTTTAAATCTAAACTTTTTGAAATCGGTAATTTAGTAAATGACTTTTTAAAAGGTGTATTTAGTTCAGTAATACTCCCAACAGTTGAGCGAGATGAATACCTATTTAAATTAGCATTCACCACAATGACATCTTTAAAGTTTTCTAGGCCATTAATTTTTTTAAACTTTCCTTTTACAGGGTCTAAATATTCCCCATTAAGTTTATAATTAAGTTCATTTGCTAAGGTATTGAACAGGGTCGCAGTTTTTCCTGAACCAGAAGGACCATATATAAGAGTTAAGCTTTTAGAGAAAAAACTTAAGTCTGAAAATTTCTGTCCATAAACTTCGGGTGCGATAATATCCACTGTAGCACCAGGCTCTGTTGTCTTGAGCTTGGAAGTCTTTGCTTTTTTATCTTTTTTATAAGGGCCTTCATATACAATAGTTCCGCCTTTCTGACCTGAAGCCGGTCCAAATTCAACAATATGATCCGCGACTGATTGAAAATAAGAACTATGTTCTATTATTACAATTGAGTTCCCTTGAGAAATTAAATCTTGTAGGCCCTTATAGACTGCTTTTTGTTCGTTTAAACCAAGACCCAAACTCGGCTCATCCAATACAAACAACGAGTTTGTTCCTTCAAATGCCAAGAACTTTAGCAAGAGTAACCTTTGGTATTCCCCTGCCGACACCGTTTTAACCTTTCGCGTCAGGGACAAATGGCCCAGACCGATATCAACAGCGCATTTTAAAACTTTCTTTATTTTAGACAATTCTTTGAGCTTTATACTTTGAAAGTTTTCTTTAAAGTAATCGTTTAATTCGCCTACAGATAGAGTCACTAACTTTGATAGTGAAGTATCTGTATTAAGTATATTTGTTTGATTTGCCAAGAGTCCCAATCTGCTTGCATTACAACTCTCACACTTATAAGGAGTCTGCATTTTTCGTATATAAACTCTTATATTTGTCTTATAACGTTTTTTTTCTAAAAGCTTTTGATAATGAAAAACACCTTTATATTTTCCAATGCCATCTACAAAATCTTTTTCAAAGTCTTTGCCAAGTTCTCGAATACTCTTTTTGAATGAATATTTTCCTTTTAATTCTTTTTTTAAAATGTCTCTGGCAGAATTTAGCTTTTTAAATTCAAAAAATTTAATCCCGCCCTCTTCGATAGACTTATCCTTGTCTAGCATTTTATTTATATCATATTCAAGTACTTCACCAAAACCCTGACAGTTCTCGCAAGCTCCCAAAGAATTTAAAGGCGACAATCGATCAATTGTAAAACTTTGAGCTTCTTCGTCGCATCCACTCTCCGGACAAATATTTTTTACTGACAAGGGCAATTTAATTATTTTTTTTGATGCTTCAGAATAGAGATATACTTCTCTTACAACATCTTTATATTTTTGTATGAAATTATGTATTTTTTCATTTTGTCCAACTCTTAGCCTTGTTAGCTCCCACAGCTCGTCAGCTTCATTAAAATCGTTAATGCTTTTACTTCTTGCACTTTTTATCGATCTTGTTGGAAAAGGTGTGTCTCGAAGCCTCTCAATAAACACTTCTCTTTTTACGAAAAAATGACATATTGTTTTTGCTTCATAACCGGAAAGCTCATTTTCAATAGCACTTACCTCTATAAACTCTTTTTTATGAACTGAACATTTAAGCTTGCCATGTAAATACGAGATTTTTTGTAATTGTTCCGTTATGCCCATTGTATCAATAATATTTGATCTTGTTCCAACAATAGGATTATTTTGAGGGAGCCCAAACACGGGCAAAACAGGGTAAATTAAGTCGACATCTGCTGGAGCAGGTCTCTCTGAAAAAAACTGAAGCTTTGTTGGTAAAGAGTTTAAAAATCGCCTTTTGGACTCATTATATAATGTTTCAAAAGCCAATGAAGTTTTTCCTGATCCACTAACTCCTTTGAAGCACACAAGTTTACCTAGAGGAATTTTTAAATCCACATTTTTTAAATTATTAGCTCGCGCTCCCTTAATTTCAATAAACTCTTCCATAAACTCCAAAAAAAAGGCCCTCCAAAATAGAGGGCCCATCTAAAAATATATTTTTTAAAAAAATTATCTTTTTGAAAATTGGAAAGATCTTCTCGCTCCACGTAGACCGTATTTTTTTCTTTCTACTTTTCTTGGATCTCTTGTTAAAAATCCAGCTTTCTTTAATTCAGGTCTATCACCTTCATTGATTGCTACTAATGCTCTTGCAATACCAAGCCTAATTGCACCAGCTTGACCTGTTGTTCCACCACCTTTTACATTAATATTAATGTCGTATTTGTCTACAACACCAAGAAGATTAAGTGGTTGTTCTACAACGTATCTAGAAGTACCTTTTGGAAAGTAATCAGTTAACTCTCTTTTGTTAATTGTGATTTTACCACTACCTGAAGCTACATAAACTCTAGCTACAGAAGATTTTCTTCTACCTACAGTATTTGATAAATATGTTTTACCTGTTGCCATAATATTTTTCCTTTAATTATTTTATTGTGATCGCTTCTGGTTTTTGTGCTTCATGATTATGAGAATCACCAACAAAAACTTTAAGTTTAGTTAATTGTTTTCTACCTAAAGTATTTTTAGGCAACATACCTTTAACTGCATTTAATACTAATAACTCAGGATGCTTTTCAAGTTGCTCTGTCGCAGTTCTTTCTTTGATTCCACCAATATGGTTTGAGTGCCAGTAGTATTTTTTATCTGACCATTTTTTACCTGTGAATTTAACTTTTTCACAGTTAGTGATTACAACAAAATCTCCACACTCTTGGTTAGGAGTAAAAGTTGGCTTATGCTTCCCTCTTAATAATGTTGCTACTTCAGTTGCTAATCTACCAACTACAACGTCTGTTGCGTCGATAACCCACCATTTCTTATCAATTTCTTCCTGCTTTAAGGAAAAAGACTTTTGTGTATACATAACGTACCTCTAATTACTTAATAATATTGAACTTCGCCCTTATATGGCCTCACGCTTAAACTTGTCAATACTAAACACAAAAGTAGGTCACCACTCCATACTTTTTTACCATGTTTGCCTTCTTTTAGACGGGATTAAAAGAAGCCGATTGACACGTGTAGCCTTCCAGGCGACTCTAAGTTACCAGATTCATCTTTTTTTCTCAAGAGTTTAATTCCATAATCGAAGTCTAATGTTCCAACAGGAGTTAAGTACTTGAAGCTAAGTCCCACAGAGGACCGTAACTCTGAACTATCAAACTCATCCACGAATACGCGCCCCGCATCATAAAAAATACCTAGTATCGTCGAATCTGATAGAAAGAATCTAGGCTCTAGCTTTAAGCTAGCCAAATAGGCCCTGTTATTCACTACTACCTTACTAATGTCTTGATTCGTGACCAATCGATTAATCTCTCGATCAGAAAACCCCCTAACTGTATCAACACCTGTAATTCTAAAGACCTTGATATTGGGTATGTAACTATTTTCCTGATCAGAAGCTCCATTATTTTCCTGAATTCCAAAAGACGTTGAAAGAGCAAGAACACCTTTTTGGGCCAAAGGCAGATAAAATCTATTTCTATTTATAAGCTTATAATAATTAACCTCTAATTCATCATTACTTTGTGAAGCAAAACTTGGATTTGCAAACTCACAAGTAAAATTCAAAAATGCACCACTTGTTGGAAAAATTCTATTATTCCGAAAATCAAATGAAATACCTGGAGTGACTGAGCCAATTTGAAAGTGGCCATGCTCTTGTTCATCCGTGGCATCAAATTGCGATATAGTCTCTAATTGATAAAGCGTCGAAAATTTTAACCACTCAAGAGCTTCCCAACTAAAAGTTGTACTTAAAGTTTGTATATCAGCATCAAAAGAAAAGAACCTTTTTCTTTCCTTAGCTATAGAAGTGTTTAAACCTATTGGTGTATCAAATAGATACTTCTCACTATAATTTAAATTTGCATCATACTCTATTAATGAGCTTGATTCTTCTCTTCTTCTTTCATCTAAAGTACTTAAATTAAGCCTTTTGTTGACTGTTACTTTCATCGCGATTTTTTTTGCAAGGCCGTCGATATTATCGTAACTCACACTGGCTGAAAACTTAGCACCAAGGTCTGTTCTTATTCCGGGAGCAAGTTCAACTGCGCCAGATTCCTTTTCACTAATATTTATTAATATATCCGCCATATTTGTATTTGATATAGGAATAACTCGCAAATCAATACTTTTAAATAGACCGAGGCTTAAAAGTTTTTTTCTACCCAGCTCTAACTGGGATTTTTTAATTAATGAGTTTTGCTCTAGCCCCAGTTCCCTAATTAAAACCTTTTCTTTTGTTTTCTTATTACCGAGAAATAATAGTTTATTTAGCCGAATTTGATTTCCTGTATCGACATGAATTTTTAATGTAACTTCTGATGTATTCAAGTCAAACTTTAAAAAACTAGACGGACTACCTTTTAAGGTCGCAAAATAATAACCCTGTTCATTCAGATCAAATATTAATTTTTCTAATTTTTCCTCATAGGTAAAAGGATTAAATATTTCATCTGAAGTGAAAAAAGAATTACCAAGAAAGTTCTCTGCTACATCAGGACTAATCCCTTCAAATTGGATATTTTTAATTCTAAACTGCTTATATTCATTTACCCTAAAGCTTACATCTACAAAGTTTTTTTCACCTTTTACTCGTTTTAGTCTTGGTTGATCTACTTTCGCCCTAAGATACCCATTTTGATTATAAAAATTTTCGAGAAGCTTTGGAAACTTTGAAAAATAATCATCATCATAAACATCTGACTGAATTTGCTCAGAACCACCTTCATAGAAAACTTGCTTTATTTTTTCACTTGGAAAAACAGATATCCCCTCAAATGAA
>CATLVU010000047.1 GCA_950061135.1 uncultured Oligoflexia bacterium | reverse complement strand
TACTCATATCCTTGAACTATTGGCCGATGATAAAAGCTCTTGGCTTTCAACAGCAGTAATTAGTCTACTAGAAGAACTTAGAACTTCTAAAGTGCAAGTGGGCCTAGTAACTTCGAGTGAAAAAAGCTTAGTTCAAAACATATTAAAAGTGTTGGAGCTAGAACAATACTTTGATTCAATTATTACAAGAGAAGACACAACTGAAAACAAGCCTTCTCCAATGCCTTATCTTCAAATGTTAAAGAATTTGAAAAGAAATTGTGAAGAAGCGTTTATTTTCGAAGATTCACCTGTTGGAATTGAAGCCGCAAGTGCAAGCTTAGTCCCTTTTGGACATGCAAAATGGTATCCTATTCGCTCTTGAGAATAAAAATTTTCCATTGAAAATTCGTCGTTTTATCATTCTTAATTTCAATAAGATCTTTTTTGTTTTTTACAGGATCAATATCATTAAAAACATAAAACTTTGAACTAATAACATTTATAATATTATAGAGACCTTGGTGCATTTCTCTATCAATTAAAAACTTTATAAATTTCAAAGGGAGTGGAGACTTTTTTGTTCCAAGCTTATCAAATTTCTTCATCTCTTCTAAAGATTTTTGAGCTGAAAAACTTTTCATCTGAACTTGAAGAGTTTCGATTTGCTTAGGTGTAAAAATATAACTATATGAGAACTTTAACATATCAACTTCTACTTGATTAAGATCATAGCTTTCTCTAAAGTCACTAGCGATTTTAAACGCACTATACTCAATTTTCTTCTTTTCAGGAACAAGCTTTACAACTGCTTTTTTTTCTTTTTTCTTAACTGTTTTCTTTATAATAGGCTTTGCAATTATCGCAGGTGCAACTTTTGCTACCACGGCAGGTTGAATGACTTGGATTTCTTTTTTAGTGACTACTTTTTTAGGAGTATAAAGATTTGCGAGGCCCTTTTCTTGGAACTCTCTTAAAGCTCCTAAAGGAAAGAGTCTTCCTTGAGCATACTGAACATTAGAATTAGATTGTAAGCTTTGATAGAGATATGAAAAAATCATCCTCAGTCTACTGTCTTTTTTCTCTTCTCCCTTAAACTCTTTGATATATCTTTGAACACATCCAGCACCGTAGGATATATTATCTTTTTTAATCGCTCTCATTGCATTTGAACTTACAAGTAATCTATATACTTCAGGAATATAAGATATACCTCCAAGCTCTGCTTCTTCTGAGCACACCTTTAAAAACAGCCTCATATCATTATCACATGACTGCTGTAATAATTTTGCTATATTCTCATTCGATGTGTTTTTGCATTTACCGTTCTTACATTCTAGTTTTATTCTTTCTTGTAACAGACCTCCTGAATTACTACTAAGCTCATCTTTCCATTTTTTTATGCCATCTTTATTTGTTATTGAAAAAGGTCTAATCACTGGTGGTAGTTGAGCAATATGCTCTTTGGAGTTCAACAAAAAAAGCTTCATATCTTTAGATTCAGGTGCGCATTTTGATAATTGTTTATTCCAATTAAAAGAGCATGTTTTATCAGCAAAGATAGGCGCCCACTTTTCATATTCTCTGAACAACTCAAATAAATAGCTCAAAGTGATAAGATTATTTAAATAGCTGATATATTCTTTATTTTCTGTATAAACTTCGTTAGGACATGAAACTCCTGTTTGTAACTCATCCCTTATAAACTCATCTAGCCCAAAGATTTCTAAATCAATCCGTGAATTAATATATAGATCTTCATTATAATCATCTTGAAAAATATAGTTTTTATCCTTTGATACGATTGGATTAAATGGGCCATAATAATGCTCAAAGTTTTTTTCGCCTAGCTCATTTGTAGCGAAGCTCAACTCAGACCACATAAAAATATATAAAACTAACCTAATAAAAATAATGATAACTCCGGAATAAAAGTAATTAATAATAAAGCGAATATTAATAATATAAGAAATGGGAATGTTGATTTATACAATTCAATTACGGACCTATCAAAACGAAAACTACTAATAAATAAGTTTATCCCAATTGGAGGAGTAATATATCCAATTTCTAAATTTGTTAAAAATATGATTGCTAAATGAATTGGGTCTATTCCAAAGTCTGCAGCAATTGGTAAAATCAGTGGAACAACTACAACGATAGCACTAAAGATATCCATTACTGCACCAACACCCAATAAAAAGATATTTAACAGGATGAGAAAAACATATTTATTCGATACATGCTCTTTAATAAATGCGAGCATTTGCATTGGAATTTCTTCATCTACAAGATAATTTGTCAGTGCAAGTGCACAACAAAGAATGATTAAAATTGCGCCCACCAGAGACATTGATTCCTTGGCAATAGAAGGGATGTCTTTAATAAGATCTAAATCTCTATACAAAAAACATTCAATTAAGATGACATAAAAGACGGTTAAAACGGAAGCTTCTGTCGGAGTGATAAGGCCACTGTAAATCCCACCTAAGACAATAAAAGGAATCGGTAATTCATAACGAGCTTGATAGATTCCTTCAACTAGATTTTTTGAATTAAATTGAACCCTAGTTTTAGAATCGTTTTTATAGATTGAATAAATAGACAGAACAATAATCAGTAAGGTCCCTGGAATAATACCTGCGATGAAAAGTTTCTCAATGCTAACTTTTGCTACAATTCCATAAAGAATAAGAGGAAGACTAGGTGCAAATAATAAACCTAATGAACCTGAAGTTGTAATTAAACCTAAAGAAAACTTCTCTGTCTGTCCTTGTTGAATTAGCATTGGAAGTAAAAGTCCGCCTAGGGCAATAATTGTTACTCCACTTGCTCCTGTAAATGCTGTGAAAAAAGCACAGATAATTAAACTAACTACAGAGACGCCACCAGGTAACCAACCAAGTGAAGCATTTGCTAATGTCACTAATCTTTTAGGTGAGTTTGACTGCGCCATAATATAACCGGCCAAAGTAAATAATGGTATAGTTAATATCGTAGGCGCACTTGCTAAGCGGTATATCTCAATTGCCATTGCACTTAGATCAATTTGAGCAAAATAAAAAGCAACTGCGGTTCCAAGCGCCATTACAATAAAAATCGGCGTTCCCAAAAAAGCAAATAATAAAATAATTAAGTATAAAAAAACTTCCAAGTTAATTCCTGCCTATTGAGATCAGCTCTAGAACTTTAAGTAATTGCTTGATTGTTAAAATCATAAAACCTAGAGGTAGGATTCCAACAAGGACAGATGAATGCAATCCGAAAAATTCTTCTTTACCAAACTCAATTTCAACTTGTAGAAAATTCCAACTAGAATAAAACAAAATTAGTATCCCCAACAACATAGTTGCTGCAAGAACAAGATCTATTATCTTCGCGAAATAGTGATGCTCTTCTTTTTCCAAATACCTAGAAAGAAGATCAATCTTTATATGCTGGTTACTAGAAATTGCTTGCGCTCCTCCAAGAAAAGTTAAAAAAAGTACTAAATGCCTCACTAAGGGATCAATCCAAAGAAGTGAGAATGAAAACCACCGGCCGACAATATTTATAATAGAAATAGATAGGATAATAGTTAAGCTTAAAATAATTAAAACTGAGATGAATTTATTAAAAAAATTATCAATCTCTTTAATCATCTTGCCTCATTTAATTTATTTATCATGTCCGAGCTAAAGCGATCGCTAAGTTTTTTCAGAACATCATTTCGAATGGTTTCTGCTTTAGCTAAATCTTCCTTTGGAAAACTGACAAACTCAACACCCATTGCTTTTAACTGCTCTAATGCTTGCGCATTGTCTTGCTTCGCTAACTTGTTGGCCTCTTGAATATACTTTTTAGCTATTTGCCGAATTTTACTTTGTTTTTGTGGCCCAATTTTATTCCAAGCTTTAGAACTCACTAAAAGAGCTCCAACTGAATATGCCGCTGGAAAATCAATTAAATACTTTATTTGGGTTTGCCATTGAAGTGCCAATACTCCAAGAGGAGGTGCATAGGCCCCATCAATAATCCCTGTGGACATTGAAGATAGCACATCTGGTAATGCAAGAGGAACTGTCAAAAGCCCAATAGACTCCATCATTGCAGCTATTAATTTATCTCCTTCCCATGCCCAAATTTTAATATTTTTCATTTCTTTTAGGTTGTTAACTTTTTTAGTTGTAACAACATAAACTTTTCCAATCTCGTAAAAACCAAGGTTCACAAATCCTTTGCTTTCTAAGGAGCTACTTAATTTTTCGTTAATTTGAGTGATAAACTTTGTAACTTTTTCTTCATCATTATAAAAACTAAATGGTACTTCCATTGTACGAGCATCAAAAACAATATCTCCAAGAGTTTTACCTGTGAATACTCCACCATGTAGTTGGCCTATTCTTGTCTTTCGTAAGACATCGGGTTCATCACCTTGGACTCCACCATAAAAAACTTTTACTTTTGTCTCTGTTTCACTTCTAATTTCTTTTGCCATTTTCCCTATAGTGTCTGCCCAGTTTGTCCCCTCTGGAACCAAAGTTGCAAATTTTAATGTTACAGCTTTTGCTGAGAACGCAGTTACTAGAAAGCCTATTGTGATAATTTTTTTCATTTTGTTCCTAAAATATTATTTTTTTATACTTCTTAAATATTTCCAGTCTTTTTTGGGCCACACTATTAAATAAATTAAACTCTGGTTTTTCAACTTTTACCGCCGACCTTGCTGAAGTAATACTTTCACTCCAACTTTTTAATTTCCCCTCAACTATTTTCAGCATTGAGAAGAACTCATCCTCCATATACATTGGAATTAAGTAATACTGCATATAGTTTAAGGAAGAAAGATAGTTTTGTGGATAATCTTTAATTTGTTTTTTAAACTCTTTGGATGCATCCTCCATATTCCCTCCTAAAATTCTTGGAGTACTTGCAGCTAGGATTCCTTTCATCTGCCCACATGCGCCAAACTCTAAGTGAGGATTAATTTGACATGCCCAGCCTGATAAGGCCTTAACATGAGAAAAATATGGTAATTTACTAATGTTTTTTCTTTGTAAATTGATTGAGCCTCCAAGCGCCTGTGCAAAGTAAAAAATCGCAACCGAGTCGTCAGCATTGAGCCTAGAACTATTATCTTTTAAAAAATTTGGAAAGCTTGTAGACCAAAATTTTTCTCCCGAAATTCCTTTTAACTCTAAGTATTTTACACCGTAATACACACTTTTTTCATAATGATAAATTGCTCTTTGCTTGTGAATTGAATTTTTTAGGCCTTGAATTTTATCCTCCAAAAACTCAGTTTCATTTACAGCATAAGCAAAACCCGCATAACCTTTGATTAATAATGTTAACAGTTTTTGATTGTCTTGATCCGCAAACCACAATCCTTCTAACATTTTTAAGTTTGGTATAGCTGCTTGTTTGAAATTCTCAAAACGTGCTTCTCGCATTAACTCACCACTACCCTGTAACATAATGCCAGACATTGCAGAAGTACCTACTTTATTGACAACTGAGCAGCTCATTAAGCTTAGAGATAGAACACCAATAAAAATAGGCCATTTCATAGATTTTAACCCCTTAGGTACGAATATTAGTATTTTATCTTATGCTATCTGGTTGAAAATAGGTAATTTTTACTGAAGTTATAAAATTTATTAATCCTGTGCTAGAATAATGACGATAAATACAACTAAGATAATCACATCTTAGGACAAAACGGAGTGTTTTATTGAAAAAACAGCAATAAAACCGGCCTCATGACTTTATATTAAGTTCTTTGAGGTTGGATTTAACCTCAAATTTTATAAGGACTTAATATGAAAGAAACAACAACAGAAATCAACAATTTAATTAACCAACTTCAAGAAATCTCTAAGAAAAAAGATTTTAGAACTACAAAGAACGTAGCAGCTATAAGCAAGCGTTCTTTTAGACCTGACAAATCAATGATGAAAGTTAAAAGTATGAAACCGCTTAGAACTACCTACTCTATTTTTAAAAAGAATGATTTATAATTATTGTAGAGTTTGAGCTTTATCTTTAAGGTTTTTTATTGTTGAGTTTTTCATTTTATCTAAAATGCTTATTTCTTGTTCATGCCTATGAACAAGATATTTCTTTCTCAACTCGAAAGCTGCTGAGACAAATTTTCTTTGATGGGTAATCAAAGCCACTTGGCACAATCTCTTTTCACTTTCAGTTAATTTTACTTTTTTTATAATTTTTTTATCGTTTTCGTCCTCAACAAAAGAAGAAAACTCACCTAAACATTCTTTTTCCCTGTTTGATAGTTCTTCTTTGTATCTACTTGCGAGTTCTTCTAGTTTAATTATGAAGTTTTCTTGGTCGACATCTAGTTTTGCTATTTTCTGATCAAATTCTTTATACCAATCTTTTGCAAACAGATTAGTTGCTATTGATAATGTCAAAAGACTAAAAAAGATCTTTCCAATTCTCACCCAATAAATATGTCAACTCCCTATTAAGTCGATTAACCGGTAAACCAACTATATTATAATAACATCCTACAATTTGCTGGACAAAAACACCAGCTTCATCTTGTATTCCATATGAGCCGGCTTTATCTTGATAGGTGTTTAAGTTTAAATAGTACTCAATTTGACTTTTTGTTAAATCCGAAAACTTAACCTTGGTTACTTCTGAAAAGACATAAGGTTTTTGGTTAATAATAATTGCACAACCAGTAACAACCTCATGACTTTTACCGCTTAATAAAGAAAGTGTTTCAAATGCTTCTTTCCGGTTCTTTGGTTTCCCTAAGATTTGTTTGTCATAGACTACTACAGTATCGCTCCCAAGAAAAACCTCATTCAGACAATCAGATTTTTTAGAGATTGATAGCGCCTTTTCACTTGCTAAGCTCTCAACAAAGTCTATAGGATTTTTAATAGAAATATCTTCATTGATATGGCTTGGACGAAGATCAAATTGAGTTATTAATAGCTTTAATAATTCTTTTCTTCTTGGTGACTGGCTGGCAAGTACAAATTTATATTTTGGCATATTTAACTAACCATATCCTAAAATCTAGATCATTTAACTCCCTGACTACTTTATATCTAGGCCCGTACAATTCTTTTAAACGAATTAAATGCTTATTTAAAGCGTATTGATAATAAACTTTATCCCATTTATCTTCTTTCTCAATTTTTAATTTTTTTATCATTTTGCGATTTGTTCTCTCTAGCCTTTTAAGGTACTCAAAAACAAATTCTTCTCTTTGTATATTTTCTTTATCACTCCATAATCTTAATCCGAAGTTTTGAGCTAGCTCAAACTCTTTAATTTGTGACTTAAACTGGTATGAAAAACTATTTTCTAATACCATTTCTCGATAAAGCCAAACCGCGGGAATATTATCAACAAAAGATTCTGTAATTGAAAACAAAGGCATTTTAAGACTTATTATTTCTTGCTTTAAATCAGTTTTATACAAGACATTATCTTGTAATTCAATTTCATCAAATTTTCCAAACTTATTCTCTTGTAAACTCAATACAGACTGAACTCTTTTATCCTTTTTTTTAAAATATCGATGATCTTTATACGCCTTAAAATACGTAGGCAGGCCAATATGATGAGCGATTTGAAAGGAAGTATTCTTACTGAGAAAATGAGCATTTTCTGTATAAATTAAAATATCTGCAGACCTCATTATGTTTTTATTGAGTTTTTGATTTAATATCTCAACCTGTGGCATATGACCTAAGTTTCTTTCTATTTCTAGAATAACTCGATCCGTATTATTAGCTTCTTGATATTCTTTTCTTGCAAAATATTCTCTATTAATTTCTTTTTCAATAAACGGATAAAAAAGCTGATCTGTTTCAGGTCTGTCAATTGGTTCATAAGCACCATTGTTACGAGAACCATAATACAAATGTCCTTCATTTAGCCTCAAACTTAAAAAAGCTTTTTCTTCAGATAAGTTAAATTCAACTAAGCTTAAAGAACTCTTTGGCGACAACCTCAGAATACCACCATCAGCTAAAACGATCCAAGCGTAACTATTATCACCCGTTGTTAATTCATGTCCCTCTTTTAAATAAGTATTCCTAAAAGAGGCAAAGTTTTGAAGCCCATCAAAAACTCGACACTCCCCAACACACTTAAAAACTTTGGCCATCTTCTCTTTATAGCTGACATCTCTTAACTGTTGTTTCCAAGAGTCTTTTTGATCTCTTAATTCTCTTTGTCTTTTCCATCGCTCAAAATCAAGCCATTTCTCTGGGTCAATCTGGTTCCAATCGGTCAGACTTTTAGTTTGATTTTTATAAAAACGACTCTCCGGGTCAATTTCTTCTTTTTCAATGGCCCAAGAGTCATCATGTAAAAGTACCTTTTCATTTGAAAATAGCTCAAGTCCATTTGCATGGATATCTTGTACAAATACAAAAATGCAGCTAAAAACAATATTTCTCATCATATAATTACTTATCGGGAAGAAAGAGACCTATTCAAAAACCTTATAATTTGTTAGTTTATAAGGGCATTTTTTGCCTAAAATTGAGGAGATGACATGGCGCCAGCTGAAGGTAGTAGTTTTTCATTCGTTGAAACAGAAAAAAAGATTTTAAACTTTTGGAACGAAAATAAAATTTTTGAAAAGACTCTCAAAAAAACAGAGGATAACTCTCCCTATATCTTTTACGATGGGCCTCCATTTGCAACTGGTATGCCCCATCATGGACATTTGGTTGCTTCTACAATTAAAGACATCATACCACGATACTTTACGATGAAAGGCAGATATGTATCCAGACGTTGGGGCTGGGACTGCCATGGCCTTCCAATTGAACAACAAATTGATAAAAAGCATGGGATCAGTGCGAATGACTTTGTAGAGAAACACGGTATTTCTAAATACTGCCAAGAATGTAAAGACATAGTCCTAACCTATACGGCTCAATGGGAAAAAACGATTAATCGTCTAGGACGTTGGGTTGATTTTGAAAACGACTATAAAACCATGGATAAGGATTTCATGGAAAGTGTTTGGTGGGTTTTTAAACAAGCTTGGGATAAAGGTCTTATTTATGAAGGAAATAAAATTGTCCCTTATTCTGTAGAACTTCAAACAGGGCTTTCAAACTTTGAAGCGACTTCAAATTATCAGGACGTTCAAGACCCAGCGATTACAATATTATTCAAAGAAAAAAATAGTGAAAATTATTTCAGCGCATGGACTACAACTCCTTGGACACTACCATCAAATATGGCGCTGATTGTAAATGCCGATATTGAGTATTCATTAGTTCATGAAAAAACCAAAGACGTTAAATTTTATATCGCCACAGAGAGGATCGAAGCTTACAAGAAAGGTCATGACTTTGAAGTCCTTGAGACAATGAAGGGCAAGGACCTCGTGGGTAAAAAATATGAACCTTTATTTTCTTATTTTAAGTCAGAAGAACAAAATGGTGCATTTCAAATTGTCTCTGATGACTATGTAACAACTTCGGATGGTACTGGAATTGTTCATTCTGCTCCGGCTTTTGGAGAGGATGATAATAGAGTTTTAAAAGAGCATAATATTGACGCTTTTGCCCTACCTCTTGATGCAAAAGCATGCTTTACAAACGAAGTAACTGACTTTGCAGGCATCTACATCAAAGATGCGGATAAACAAATTATCAAGAAACTAAAAGATGAAGGAAAGCTTTTTCATCAATCAGTTATCGTACATAGTTATCCATTTTGTTACAGGACTGATACGCCTCTTATTTATATGGCCATGCCTCAATGGTATTTAAAAGTTGATGCCATAAAAGAAGATCTTATCAATTCAAATCAACAAATTAACTGGGTGCCATCACATATTAAAAATGGTCGTTTTGGTAAATGGGTTGAAGGAGCTAGAGATTGGGCAATATCAAGAAAAAGATTTTGGGGAACACCATTACCTGTATGGAAAAACGAAGAATCTGAAAAGTTTATTTGCATTGGCTCAGTAGAAGAACTTTATAAATACTCTGGTGTTAAAGTTGATGACTTACACCGAGAGATTGTTGATGAGATCACTTTTTCAATTGATGGTGAAAAAGGCTTATATAAAAGAATCCCTGAAGTTTTTGACTGCTGGTTTGAATCAGGTTCAATGCCATACGCTCAAATACATTATCCATTTGAAAACGAGAAAATTTTTAAAGAAGGCTTCCCTGCTGAATTTATCGCTGAAGGATTAGATCAAACAAGAGGATGGTTTTATACTATTAATGTTTTATCAACCGCTCTTTATAAAAAGCCAGCTTTTAAAAACGTTATCGTTAACGGTTTAGTAATGGCCGCAGATGGTAAAAAGATGAGCAAGCGCTTAAAAAATTACACTGAGCCCGATATACTTATGGATCAATTCGGTGCAGATGCACTTCGACTGACCTTAATAAACTCAGGGTTAGTGAAAGGCGAAGAATTACGTTTTACTGATGAGGGTGTTAAAGACATGGTAAGAAGAGCATTATTACCTTGGTATAATGCTTTTAAATTCTTCTCTACTTATGCCGCAGTAGATAACTGGAACGCTCAAGAGCATTATAAAATTGGTGATAATATTCTTGACCAATGGGCCATTTCTAAACTTCAAACTTTAATAAAAAATGTTAACTCTGAAATGGATGGTTATAGACTTTACAATGTTGTGCCTCAACTTTTCACTTATATTGAAGATCTAACTAATTGGTATATACGACTTAACAGAAGAAGATTCTGGACTGAAGAAAATTCTGAAGACAAGTTTGCAGCTTACTCAACTTTATTCTTTGTACTTAAAGAATTATCAAAAATAATGGCGCCGTTCGCTCCTTTCTTATCTGAATACATTTACCAAGAACTAAAAAACTTTGATAAAGATCTAAGCTTATCAGTTCATCTAGAAGATTATCCAATGGCGGATTCGCAATTAGTTAACAATAATCTTGAAGACGCTGTTTTAAGAATGCAAGAACTTATTTTACTTGGAAGACAAAAGAGAAATAAAGAACAAATCAAAGTAAAAACACCGTTGAGTTCACTTACAATTATTCATCAGGATAAAAGCCTTCTCAAAACCGTTGAACTACTAGAGGAATATATTAAAACAGAGCTAAACATCAAAGAAGTACAATACTCAAGTGATGAAGATCAATATATCACTCTTTACTCAAAGGCGAATGCAAGAGTCCTAGGTAAAAAACTTGGAAAAAGCTTTGGCCCTATGATGAAAGAAATTGCAGCTTTAACAAGTGAACAATTAAAAACCTTTGAACAGACAGGTAGTATAAAGTTAAACGACACTACACTTATTGAAGAAGATATTCTCGTATATCGTGAGCCTAAATCTGGCAGTAATGCCCTATCAAATAAATGGATTACAATTGACCTCAATACAGTACTAACTAATGATTTGATTGAGGAAGGGCTTGCAAGAGAGGTTGTAAACCGAATACAAAAAACACGAAAAGACTTTAACTTTAATATCGATGATAGAATTTCTGTCACTTTCCAAGGTAGCACCGAACTTGAATCAGCAATTACTAATCACTCAAACTATATCATGAGTGAAACTTTAGCGACACAAGTACAAAAGGGAGACGTCACAGAGGCAGAAAGCTTTACTATCGATGGTTTTAATCTAGACCTTAAGATTGAAAAAGAATGAATAAAGTAATTAGCTTTATTGCAATTTTACTTTTTTCATTCACTGGATATAGCTATTCTGTTAAAGATCTAAATCTTTCTTCATTTGAATTTAGAAGGTACCTGCGCCCACAGCTCATAAGTATTATAAATGACTATTACACTATTCTTACAATTTATAATAAAAAAGCTGAAACTCTTAAGGCCGCAAATTCTCAATTTCAAAAATTATACAATGGTATTAATAGACTTCCACTTAAATGCAGCAAAGAGAATCTTCCAGAATGTAGCTTTGAAATTGAAAGCTTAAAAAAACATACCTTGAGTATTTTAAAAAATAAAAAACATCCTCTTAGTATTAATGATGATATTTTATCATACGGTCTAAATTTTTTAAACTTATCAACTCTAAATCAAGATTTTGAAAAAGACTTACATAATTTTTATTTCAAACTACAACAGGTTTTACTTTCTTTAAATTCATTTGAAACAATAAAAATTGAAAAACTTGAATTAACATCCAGTCTCTCAAGAATGCAAAACACCCATAACCTACTCTATCTTGAGGCAGCACCAGAAGAAGTCCGAGATGTGCTGATACTTTTTTGGAGTTCATTTGTTAAAATCTGCTCTCAAAAGATTATACCTAATTCTGACCAACCATTGTTTGAAAAAAAGATTAACGAGTTAAATCTTAGCATTAATCATTTTTTACAATTTATGACTAAAAGAAATGATCTCTTGAATGGGACGATCAAAAAAGACCTTGATATTATTCACCGTCGTTGGACAAATGTAATGAAACTATCAATAAGATAAAAAAAAAGGCCCTCAAAAAAGAGGGCCTACAAAATTACTATAATTTATATAAATTAAATTTTAGTTCTTGAGCGATAGCTTTTAAATTGGGCTTTTCTTCTTCTTTTCTCAGCAGCTTCTTGCTTTTCTTTAGCTTTTACAGAAGGTTTTTTATACTCTTGTCTCGTTTTGTATTCACGAACAATTCCGTAACTATCACAAAGTCTTTTAAATCTTCTAAGAGATCTATCAACTCCTCTCTCATCAACTGTTACACGTATATTTGACACTAAAATCACCCCCTTCATAAGTATTTTCAAAAATTGAATTGATATAACTTACTTAAATAGTGTATTAAAGTCAATAATGGATGATCAATTAGGCCTATTTACCCAAAAATCAACAGACTCACTCCCACTTGCCGCAAAGTGTAGGCCACAATCCCTTGAACAGTTTATAGGTCAAAAATCTGCTCTTGAAAAAATTCAAAGACAAAACCTATCCAATCCAGAGCATACTATTTTCCATGGGCCACCAGGTTGTGGAAAAACAACATTGGCACAAATTCTAGCAAGCAACTCTGGTCTTCTTTTCTCTAAATTCAATGCAGTACTTGGAGGGGTTAAAGAGCTCAGAGTTCTTATAGAAAAAGCTCAGTTTGAGCAAAATGCGACAGGAAAAAAGACCATCATTTTTATCGATGAAATCCATAGATTTAATAAATCACAACAAGATGCATTACTACCCTACCTCGAAGATAAAACTTTTATTCTTTTTGGTGCAACAACTGAAAATCCAAAAACTACACTTAATAAGGCGATACTTTCTCGTATTTCCCTTATAAGACTAAACGCCCTAACCGACGATGATATTCTAAAAATCATCCAAAATACGGCGACTGAAAATGATTTTAATCTCCCGCAAGACGTGAAAGAATTCATAGCTTCCCATTGCTATGGCGATGCCCGTTTTGCCTTAAATCAGCTAAATATACTGCTCGATAACGTTAGCAAACTTAAAAACTTGAGCTCCAAAGAGATCATTAAAAATTATCTCGATATTAATCGAGTTTATGACAAAGATAAAGATCGCCACTATGATGTCATTTCAGCTTTTATAAAATCAATTCGTGGCTCTGATCCCGAAGCAGCAATACTATGGCTTGCTGTAATGCTTGAGGCTGGAGAGGATGTTGAATTTATAGCAAGAAGATTAATAATTTTAGCGAGTGAAGATATAGGAAATGCTGATCCACAAGCATTGAATATCACAACCTCTACTCACTATGCCGTATCAAAAATAGGAATGCCTGAAGCCAGGATTCCTCTGGCCCAAGCGACAGTGTATTTAGCAATGGCACCCAAAAGTAATTCATCCTATATGGCCATCAATCAAGCGATGAATTATGTAAAAAACAATCCAACGATTGATGTTCCGACGCATTTAAGAAATCACCATCCCGATAAAGAGAAATATATCTATCCACACAACTATCAAAATCATTGGACTCCACAAAGATACAAACCTGAGAATATTCTAGAAAAATTTTATCAATCAGGTACAATAGGCTTTGAAGAAAAACTACGCCAATACCAAAAGGAAATTCGAAAATAGTGATTCACTATATACATCCTACAAGCCCTGACGATCGAATAATAGCTAACGCAATTAAGCTTTTGCGTGATGGAGAATTAATTTGTCTACCAAGTGATACAAACTGGCTTATTCTTTGCGATCTTGAGAACAAGGATGGAATTGAAAAGCTCTACCGTATGAAAAAAGAAGAACCTGATAAGCACTTTTCAGTCCTTGTCAGTGATATTTCAATGGCACAAAATATTGCAGAAATAACCAATAGAGACTTTAAAATATTAAAAAAGATATTACCAGGCCATTACACTATTATTTTGAATGCTTTTCATAAAACCTCTAAAAAGCTCAAAGCAACAAAACAAGATAAACAAGTCGGAATTAGAATTCCGCCAATCGATTGGCTTAGAAAACTTATATCCCACAGCGAAAATGGTCTTTTATCTAGTAATATTACAAATGACCTCTTATCACTTTCAGAAAATGACCCTGTTTATTCCTACCTGATAGAAGAGAAACTAGGAACGAAACTCAAAATGATAATAGACCCAGGTGAAGTTGAGTTTATAGGCCCCTCGTCTATAATAAATCTATGTGATCAAATCCCTGAAATTATGAGACAGGGAGCTGGTGACTGCTCTATTTTTGAATAATATGATCTAAATAAAAGCTCTTTCTAAATCGAAAGTAATCTTTCAAAGCATTTTGAGTTAAAAATATCTTATATAATTGGTCATTTAACTGTTTTTCTTTGATTCTTAATTCTTGTAAAAACTTTTCTTTTTCTTCTTTCGGCACTCGTTCTTTAATCGCCATAACTTCTTTAAAGAAGTTATTTTCTAGTTCAACAATCTTAAAAACATTATCCTCGTGTAAGTTTTGTTCCAATAGCACAAAGTCATTTAAATTTACGATGTAATTATTTTGAAACTCTGGACTTAAAACTTTATCTGCAAAGCTCTTCGTGTAAAGAAGGTTACTTAATAAATCATCATGTAATTCTATACTCTGCTCAAACTTAACATACATCGCCACACGTTTTTGTTGTATATCCTCTACATACTGCTTATCCATAGAACTTTCTGAAAATCTCTGGTAAAGACTTTCGAATAAGCCTTTTGTCAAAGGAAAAGTTCCTGCGATTACCACACAGCTTAACAGCGTAGTGTAAAATAACTTAGCATTACGGGAATTTTGTTTCCATTGTTGATAGTATTTAAACATAGTCATTATCAAACTATCTATGAGAGTTTTATTTTCTATAGTTTCACCGTTTTTGAGAGACTGTATCGATTTATCAAGGTTCTCATCACGTAAAAAATCAGACTTCATTTTTTCTAATTCGACCTCTAGTTTTCTAACACTTGCCTCTTCTGCTTTGGCCAAAGAGTATTTTTTTTCTTCCTCAAGTTTCTGAATTTTCAATTTGGACTGTTCTAATAATTCATCAGATTCTCGTTTCGCATTTTCAAGAAGCTCTTCTTTTTTATTCTGAGCATCAGTTAACATTTGATCAATCTGAGCTTCAGTTTTACGTTTTTGATAAACTTCACACTCAGCTAATTCCAATTTCTTTTCTTCATGCGCCTTGAGTAGTAATTTTTCTTGTTCAGTAAGTCTATTTACTTTTATCTCAAGATCCAGACATTTTTTATCTAGTGATCTAAAGTCTTTTTGACGTGCTTCAAACTTTTTAACTTCTTTTTTTAATTCTTTAAGTTCAGCTTTTTTTTCTTTAATCTGATCTTCATTCTTCTCTATACTCATTTTGAGATTCTGAAGTTCACTTTCGACTTCCATTTTTTTATTTTCGGAACTGATAATTTCTTCTTGTAAATCTGTATTTTCTTGTCTCAGCCTTCCTTTGCGATCATCGAGCTTTAAACTTTCCTCGCTGGCTTGCTCAATTTCAGATTTAATTTGTTGTAAAACACTTTGTTCATTTTTAATTTCAAGAGTTAGGCCATCAAGCTCTTTTTGTCCTTCGGCCAAACTTTCTAAGTGATCTTCTTCTACTATGGCCATAGATTCTTTTAACAGTTCAAATTCTTCTGTTATTCTTTCAAGCTCACCCTGTTTAACCCAGATAGATTTTTCTGTTCTCTTTAACTCTTTTTCACTATCTTTGCTTCTTTCAAGAACTTTATCATATTTTGATTTTAAACTTTTGTAATCTGTCTCTAGTAAATTGTATTTTTGCTTTAAATTATCAAACTCATTTCTGGCCTTAATAAGTTCTTTATCAATCGTTTTATTCTCTTGAATTCGCTTTTCTATTTTCAAAAGTGTCGATTTTTCCTTATTTAAAGCATCTTGTTTAATTTGTATTTCGCTATGAATCAACTGCAGACGTTTTTCTTTTTCATCCACTTGAACAAGTAATTGTTTATTTAAGTTTTCAGATACTGCGATTTTTCCTTCGAGTTCTCTGTGAGTTTTATCTTGATTACTGATTAACTCTTCATTTACATTAAATTTGTGTAATAGTTCTTTTTTATATTTAATTTGCTTTGTAAGCTTCTCTATACTGTTTTCTAGTATTTTGTTTTCAGTTTTTATGTCTTGGTGATACTGCGAATTTTCTTTTAATTGTGCCAGAAGCTTTGCTCGGTGTAATCGATATTGGTAATCTGACTCTTTAATCTCAGCAATCTTAAGGTTCAACGCATCTTCTTGTTTTTGAAGTACTGAAACATTATCAATAAAAGTTGAAGATAAAGCTCTACTCTCATCACACTCTTTCTCTAGCCTTGCTAAAGTTTCTTCTTTGGCATTTATTTCTTCTTCAAGCTTACGTAATTGATGCCGATTTTTTTCTAGTTTCTCTATTGAAGAATTTGATTCCTTCTTAAAGCTTAGTTTTTCTTCAAGGATATTCAGAAGTTTTTCTTCTACACCTGCAACTTCCGCTAAAGCATTGTCTTTTTCGAGTGCAATAATTTTAATTTCATTCAGGGCCTTATTTTTTAACTTCTCTAACTCTTTGAGTTCTTCAGTAAGTAATAAAGTTTTCTCTCTCACCTCTTCAAGCTGAAACTCTGACTTTATTAATTCAAAACGCTCTGAATTTTTCTTTACAGCACTCACTATTACTCTCTCTTACCTAGCTAGCTTCTCTATGATCAATCTCTTCTATTTCATCCACAACAACACCTAGTTCTTTATCAACTGAAATCTGTGCTAATTTTTCGACGCCTTCTACGCGATCTAATCTATGTACTTCATTGCTTTCACTATGGTTCCAAATCATATCCATCGCATTTTCAAAGCTATCAACTGTACTCATGTAAGCTTTTTCAACTGATAGAAGCGTATTTACCATCACCATTCCAACAGATAATAAAATTCCAAGAATTGATGTGCTCATAGAAAAAGAAATTTTTAATAAAAATGCATCCATTACTTGCTGAGCAGCTTCTACATTTCCAAAGTCCATACCACTTAGCTCCGGCAATGCTTTCATTATTCCCAAGAATGTTCCAAAAATACCGCCAATAATAAACATACCTGGCAAGATTGTAAGAACATCATTTATTAGAGTATTGGACACTAATCCAAACGCCTTACTAAAAGCGCTATTACTTTGAAGAACGTTCTTAGAAATCTCTTGAAATTTTGGATGTCCTGCTTCATGCTTTAAGTAGCGTAATTGCTTTAGAGTATCTCTTGTTAGCCTAGCACACCCATGTTGGATTAAAAAAACTCGGTCAGAAAAACTCATAATAATATCAGGCTTTCTACGTTTTTTTAAATTTCTAAGCTCGAATGCTTCATAATATGTTTTCTCAAGCAACATTTTAGAGCTTTTGTAAAAGGACTTTGTTGAATCATTTTGATCTATGAAAGAATGAACTCTTTTAACAAATTCTTTTACGAACCATTGCTCTCTTTTAATAGTAAAAAACAAAATCACTTTTAAAAAGACACCGAAACAAAATGCACCAAGCATTAAGGGCATTAATTGATCAGTGGCGAAAACCACCAAAAAATCAACAACTGAATGAATTACATTGTTACCAAACATTATTTACTCCATGTTAAACTTAATAATTACTTTTTGTGACTTTAAACAATCATATTTCGAACAAAATTCTTGTCTCGATAGATTAGATGCGATATTTCGCCCCTTAATCTCCTCCGCTAGGAAACTTCGCCCTGTTACTTTTATTAATCCTTGTAGGTCTTTTTGATATTCAAATTTCATATTATTAATATCAAAAATATGTTTGAATATTGATCTTGATCTAAAAAAACTTAAATTTAAGTTGAAATCTACACCGGCCCTATCTTCAGGTTTTAAAGTCGTTGGATCAAGTAACTTAC